>VAXH01000038.1 GCA_005883955.1 Actinomycetota bacterium
AGTACTACCTGGCGGATTTCGAGCCGGACGAGTCACTGCTGGACGACCTCGGCCTCGAACGCGAGCTCATCGTCGCGGTCGTCCGCACGGCTCCTTCGTACGCGCTCTACCTCGGCGGCTCGGAAAACGAGCTGCTACCGCGCGTTCTGCGCCGCCTGCTGGACCAAGGCGCACAGGTCGTCGTCCTCGCACGGACGGACGAGCAGCGGCGCGCCCTTCGCGAGCTCGATGCGAGTCTGGTCATCCCTGAGCGCGCCGCGGACGGGCGCAGCCTCGCGGCGCTCGCCGACCTGGTCGTCTCTGCCGGCGGCACGATGATCCGCGAGGCAGCCGTGCTCGGGACCCCGGTCTGGTCGATCTTCGAGGGCCGGCTCGGCGCAGTCGACGAGCAACTCATCGCCGAGGGCCGCGTCCGCTTCCTCCACGATCCCGGCGAGCTGGCGATCGAGAAGGCCCCCGAGCGTCAGCGCCGCGGCAGGCGCGACCCAGCCGAGCTGCTCAGGCTGGCGCTGCCGGACCTGGGCTGACGGGCCGTGCTTCCAGCTGGCGGATGCTGGGAAGGGACACGATGAAGACGGTCGAAACCGAGCCGATCGCCGCGCCGAGCCAGAGCGTTCCGCTCAACCCAAGCAGGTGCGCCGCCACCAGACCAGCCGCGGCATAACCGACGGGCTGGAAGACGAGCGCGGCGAACCAGTCGTAGGCGACGATGCGTGAGAGCAGTCGGCTGGGCACGTGCTGCTGCAGGGTCGTCTCCCAGACTGTGTTCAGGAACGTCAGCGTCGCTCCGGCCGGGATCGCGCAGACGGCGACGGCGATCGCCGGGGCCCGCAAGGCGAGCAGCGCCAGCACAGGCACGTTCGAGATCGTCGCCGCAAGTCCGACGAGCATCGGCCGGCGCGGTCGCAGGCTGAGCGAGATCAGCCCGCCCGCAACGAGACCGACGCCGAAGCAGGCAACGATCAGGGCCCACGCCCCGGCCCCGCCAAGCGAGCGCTTGGCGACCGCAGGGCCGATCACGTAGAACGGAGCAAGCATTGTCACGTTCGCGATCGCGGCGTGGAGGTTGGCGAGCACGAGCCAAGTTCGCGAGCGAAACTCCTGCCAGCCCTCGATCAGGTCGCGCAGCATCGAGCTCTGCGAGATCAAATCGTGCGGCGGCAGCCGCAACCGGCCAAGGAAGTACGCGCTGACCGCGAAGCTCGCGGCGTCGGCCGCAAGCGCCCAGCCGGGGCCGGCGGTCGCGACCAGGACGCCGGCGATCGCAGGGCCGGCGATGTTCCCGCCGGACGAAGCGAGCGACCGGAGCGCGTTCGCCTCCTGCAGGCGTTCCGGCGAGACGACCTGCGTCGTCAGCCCGGTGACGGAAGGCAGGAAGAACGCTGTCGCGCTGCCGCCCAGGAACTGCAGCACGAGCAGGTGCCAGAGCTGTGCGTGCCCTGTGATCAGCAGGCCGGCCAGCGTTCCCTGGGTGAGGCAGCGGGCGCTGTCGGAGACGAGCATCACCGCCCGCCGCGGCAGCCGGTCCGCGACCGCGCCTCCGACGAGCAGGAACGCGACGAGGGGGACTGTCTGTGCCGCCAGCACCAGCCCAAGATCGGAGACCGAGCCGGTCAGGTCGAGTACCGCGAACGAGAGCGCGACAGGAACCATTCCGGTGCCGAGCTGCGAGGTCGCCTGGCCGACGAAGAAGAGGCGGAAGTTCCGCTCGCGGAGGGCGACGAGCCTGCGCGGAAGCCTCACGGATTGCCTACCCGCGGGTTTGTCTAGCGGCGGCTGCCCGCGCTGAGCGCGCGCTCGACCGCCTCTTCGCGCTCGGGTTCGTCCGCGAGCTTGCCGCGCCGCAGAACCTGGAGGTGGCGAGACTTGAGGATCTCGAGGGTGTAGACCATCCAGACCGACGCCGCGAGCACGACGATCCCGACCCCGAGGGCGATCAGGGTGTTGTCGCGCTGCCAGTGGCCGAGCGGTCGCGGCGGCTCGAACCGCAGCAGCAGCGCATAGGCGGCGAGCAGCAGCGCCCAGAGATGCAGGTACGCCGCGGTACGCCGCTGCGAATACCCGATCCGCATGAAGCGGTGGTAGAAGTGGTTCTGATCGGGGGCGAACGGCGAGCGCTTGTACTTGAGCCGCTTCGCGATCACGAACGAGGTGTCGAGGATCGGCACCGCCATCACGAGCAGCGGGCCGGCGAGCGCGATCGTCGCCGCCGTCTTCAGGACGCCCTGGACGGCGACGCACGCGAGCAGAAAGCCAAGCGCGAGCGCCCCGGTGTCCCCCATGAACACCCTGGCCGGGTGGAAGTTGTAGCGGAGGAAGGCGAGCGAGGCTCCGCAGATGATCGCGGCCAGCGCGGCGGCGTCGGCGCGCGCGAAGGACGCGGCGAGAATCGCGAACGAACCCGCGGCGATCGCGACGATTCCGGACGCCAGCGAATCCATCCCGTCGATCAGATTGACGAGGTTGGCGAGCGCCGCGATCCAGAAGACGGTCAGCGGGTACGCCGCCCAGCCGAGGTGGAAGTTGCCGACGAGCGGCAGGCCGGCGTTCGTCCAGGTCATCCCGAAAGCCGCGACCGGAATCAGCGACGCGACGACGATCCCGACCATCTTCACCGAGGCGTTGATTCCTTTGATGTCGTCTATCAGCCCGAGCGCTGCCACCATCAGCGTCCCGAGCAGAATCCCGAGATAGCGGCCCTCGGGCTTGATGAAGACCGCCATCGGCACGGCGATCCCGATCACGATCGCGAGGCCGCCGATACGGGGAATCGGCCGGCCGCCGTGGACGCGCGGGCGGTCGTGCTTGTCGTCGACGCCGCCGACCAGCGGCGCGAGGCGCGCCACGAGGGGCGTCACCAGGAGCACGAAGCCCACAGCCGTCACGAACCCCCAGACCGCCGTCGTGTCGCGAACGAGCGCGTGCACCGAGTCCAGGAAGGACATTGCAAGCGGTTATAGCAGGAGGTCTTGCAGGAATTGAGCGGCCGCGCAGATACTGGTTCCTGCAAGACAGGTTGCTAGCCTGCACAGCCTCTTGAGCAAGGTTCTCTCACCCGAAACGACCTTCGACGAGCGCATCGCGCAGCGCACCGCGGCGATCGGCGTCGTCGGCCTCGGGTACGCCGGCCTGCCGCTCGCGATGGCCTTCGCCGAGACCGGCTTCGACGTCACCGGCATCGACCTGAACGACGAGCGCGTCCGCGCCGTCCAGTCGCGCGAGTCGTACCTCGTGGACGTGCCCAGCGAGCGGTACGAGAACCTCGACGTGACGCTCAGCGCGACAACGGACTACGCAGCCGTCACCAATCTCGACGCCCTGACGATCTGCGTCCCGACGCCGCTCTCGAAGACGCGTACGCCCGACCTCAACTTCATCGTCTCCGCGGCTGAGTCCGTCGGCTCGAACATCAAGCCGGGAATGCTGATCGTCCTCCAGTCGACGACGCATCCGGGGACGACGGAGGAGGTCGTCCTGCCGATCCTCGAAAAGCGGTCGGGCGGCAAGGTGGGCAAGGACTTCTTCCTCGGCTACGCGCCGGAACGCGTCGATCCCGGTAACGCGACGTTCACGATCAAGAACACGCCGAAGCTCGTCGCCGGCGTCACCGAGGAGTGCCTCCGGCGCACCGCGCTGCTCTACGAGCAGATCGTCGACACGGTGCAGCCGGTCTCGAGCCCGATGGTCGCCGAGACCGCGAAGCTGCACGAGAACACGTTCCGCGCGGTCAACATCGCGCTCGCGAACGAGCTTGCCCTGATGTGCGACCGGCTCGGGATCTCGCCCTGGGAAGTGATCGAGGCCGCCTCCTCGAAGCCGTTCGGCTTCCTCCCGCACTACCCCGGCCCGGGCCTCGGGGGCGACTGCATCCCCGTCGTCCCCCACTTCCTCGCCTGGCGGCTGCGCGAGTACGGCTACTCGGCTCGGCTGATCGAGGCCGCGCACGAGATCAACGCGGCGATGCCGCTCTTCGTCGTCCAGAAGATCTCGGATGCCCTGAATCAGGCCGGCCTGCCGATCAAGGGCTCGCGGCTGCTGCTGCTTGGGATGGCCTACAAGGCCGACGTCCACGACACGCGCGAATCGCCTTCGCTCGAGATCATGCGGCAGCTGATCCAGCGCGGCGGCGATGTTCGCTACTGCGACCCGTGGGTCTCCGAGGTCGAACTCGACGGTGCGACGCATCGGTCGGTGGAGTGGTCGACGGACGAAGTCGCAGCGGCCGATTGCGTGGTCGTACTGACGCCGCACACGGTCTTCTCGGAGCGGCCGCTCTGGGATCACGCGCGGTTGATCGTCGATACGCGGCACGCCGTTCCGGACGGGCCGACCGTCCACCAGATCTAGCTCGTGAGGCTCCTGGTCCTCGGGGCCGGGTACATCGGCGCGCGGCTCGGCGAGCTCGCGCTCGGGGAAGGGCACGAGGTCGTCCTCGCCGACAACTGGTTCGCGACCGAGCGCTCGCAGCTCGACGGGTTGGCAAGTGCCGGCGCTCGGGTCGAGACGGCGGACATCCGCGAAGGCATCGGCGAGTTGCTCGACCCGAGGCCCGACGTCGTCTACCTGCTCGCGGCGCAGGCCTCTCGGCCGCTGTCCGAACGGGACCCCGACTACACGGAGGCCACGAACGTCACGGGGACGCGGCGCGTGGGAGAGGCCGTTGGCAAGGCCGGCGTCCCGCTGCTCGTCTTCGGCTCGTCGCTGCACGTCTACGGGGGCGGCCGGTCGGGCGAGATCGGTCCGGCAACGCCGTACGGCCCGCAGGGCGATCTCGCGCATCTCTCGAAGATCTACGGCGAGCAAGCGCTCGCGATCGAGTCGGCCCGGTATCGGTTTGCGCTCTCGATCCTGCGGCTCGGGATCGTCTACGGGCCGAGCCCGGTCGAGCATTCGGCCGAGGAGTCGCAGACTGTGGTCGACAAGTTCCGCCGGCTCGCGGCCGCGGGCGAGGACCTGCCGCTCGAGGATGGGGGGCGGGCGACGATCGGCGTCGTCCACGTCGGCGATGCAGCCCGGATCCTGCTCGAGGCGAGACCGGGAATCGAGAACGTCGCTGCCGAGACGGTGGCGGTCGCCGACGTCGCGGCGCTTGCCCGCGGCGAGGAGCCTCGAGGCGAGGCTCCATGCACGTTTGCCTCGCCGTTCTCGTATCGCCACCGGCTCGCCGACTACCTGCGCCGATGAAGGTGCTCGTCACCGGCGCGACCGGCTTCCTCGGCTCTCGGGCTGCACGCTTGTTCGAAGAGAACGGCCACGAGGTCGTGCGGCTCGCCCGGCCGGGAGGCGCCGAGCGCGTAGGCGCCACCGCCCATGTCTGGCGCGACGCGGGCGATCCGGCCGCCCGCGAGCTGATCGCCGGCTGCGGCGCGGTCCTGCACTTCGCCGGGATCCCGGATCCCGCGCGGGCGCGCGAGGACCCGGCGCGGGCCGTCCGCGAGAACGCCGGCACGGCACTCAACCTCTTGGAGGGCTGCCTCGAGCACGGCGCAGGCCTCGTCTATCCGTCGACGCTGCGCGCCGCGCTCGACCCGCCGCCGGATCCCTACGCTCAGTCGAAGCGCCTCGGAGAAGAGGCGTGCCGCCTGCACGAGGCCCCGACGCTCGTCGTCCGCCTGACCTCGGTCTACGGGCCCGGCCAGGTCGCCTGGGAGGGCGCGACCGGCGCGATCGCTTCCTTCGCGGCTCGGGCGCTGGCGGACGAGCCGATCGTGATCGCCGGCGACCCCGAGCGCAGCCGCGACTTCGTCTACGTCGACGACGGCCTTGCGGCGATCGAGGGACTGGTCGCCGAGGGTCGCTGGAACGAGACGGTTCTGATCGCCAGCGGCCGCTCGACCCCGCTTCGTACCGCTGCCGAGCTCGTTCGCGACGAGGCCGGTTCGTCGTCTCCGATCGAGACCCCGGGAGGGGAGCTTCCCGCGGGCGAGAACGAGAGCTACAGGGCCGCTCCGGAGGCCCCGTTACCCTTGAACCTGTCCCTGGAAGAGGGAATCCACCGCTATGTCGACTGGCTCACGAACCACGCCACGCGTCCTGGGATGACGCGTTCCAATCCCACCCGCGGGCGATGAACGCGACTCCGCTACTCAAATCGGCTCCCGAGCCTGAGCAGCTTGCCGACCGGCTCGACGGTGGCGACTGGCGAGGGGTCGAGATCGCGCTCAGGCCCGCCGACGTAGCTGACAAGGACACCCTGGACCGTGCCGTTGGGACGGTGAGTGATGTAGGTGTACACCTACATCAACTGGCCGTTACGGCCGAGGCGCCCATCGCCTGGCCGAGCGGGGCCTTCGTCCGCGTCGACCGGCTAGACGAGGAGGCGCGCTCGGGGATCTCACGGAGCGCCGAGTTCGCGGCGCGCGTCGGCTCGCCCGTCCTGACGATCCACCTGTTCATTCCGCTCTCGCCTGACGAGTTCCGGGCCTCCGGCGCCGTCGATGCGGACGCGGTCGAGGAGTTCCTCAACTTCTACTCCGAAGCGTGCGTGAGCCGCGGCATCGATCCGCTGATCGAGAACGTCCCGCCGGTGTTGAGGATGCGAACCGGAGGCGTCTTCCTCTCCCCCATCGGCGGCCACTGGCGCGACTTGCTCGACTGGCGCGAGCGCGTGCCTGAGCTCGGTTTCACGATCGACACCTCGCACGCGGCGCTGTTTCGCTCGTTTGCGACTGTCTACCCCGGTCTGTTTGCTCACCCGTGGGACGAGGAGCTCGAACTCAGCCGCTACGTCGAGGAGCTCGGGCCCCATGCCGAGGTCGCGCATGTCTCGGACGCGCACGGCCTGCTCGGCGAGGGTCTTCCCTACGGCTCCGGCGAGCTCGAGCTCGACCCGGTCGTGCGGAGGCTCGGCGAGTTGGTGCCGTTCATCGTCGCGGAGATCAACGAGCCCGACCCGGCTCGTTCCGACTCGTTCGACTGGCAACAGGTCCTCGAGCGTCGCGATCCCGTCCCGTCCGTGCTCGAGCTGCAGGAGCGCTTCGGCGGCCGCCGGGTTCTGCTCACCGGCGGCGGGGGCTCGATCGGCGGCGCGCTGGCAACCTTCCTCGGCGGCTTTCGGCCGGAGCGGATCACGATCGTCGACGGGCACGAGTCCTCGCTGATCGCCGACCGCCGAACGCGAGACCCGCAGACGCTGGGCCTCTTCAACCACGTCCTCTGCGACATCCGCGAGCCGGAGCGGCTCGAGCGCGAACTCGCGGCCGCGAAGCCCGAGATCGTCTTCCACCTCGCCGCGTACAAGCATGTGGACTGGGCCGAGATCTTCCCGGAGGAGTTCGTCGACACGAACCTGCACGGCTCGTGGAACGTGCTGCGCGCCGCCGAGGCGGCCGGCGTCGAGACGGTGGTCGTCGCCTCGACAGACAAGGCCGCGCTCGCGCAGAGCTTCTACGGACGGACGAAGCGGTTCATGGAGCAGTTGACGGCGTTCGCGGCCCGGCGAGCCGGCGCGCAGCGGACGGCCGTTCGGCTCGTGAACGTGCTCGGCTCAGCCGGCGCAGCATCCGAGATCTTTCTGTCGCAGGCTCGCGCGCGCGTTCCGCTGACCGTCACGGACACGGGCATGGTGCGCTACTGGATCACGATGCCGCACGCCGCCTGCCTCGTCGCGCAGGCCGCCTTGCTCGCGGGCGACGGGGTGCCCCTCTGCAGCCCGTACGATCCGGTCATGCTCACGGTCGGCGAGCTCGCCGAGCGCATCTGGCGGCTGGCAGGGCCCGGCGGCGAGACCGAGATCGAGCTGCTTGGCATCCGGCGAGGCGAGACGCTCAGCGAGGTGCTTACCGGCCATGGCGAGGTGCTCGGCGAGGAAAGGCACCAGGGAATCTGCGCGATCGAAAGCGAGATCCCGACCACCGGCGCCGCGTGGGTAAGCGAACGCCTACCGAGCCGCGCCGGACGCGAAGAAGCCCGCGCCATCTGGCTCGAAGCAATGCAGCGGCCGGGCCTGCTGGCGCCGGCTCGCGTCGATTAAAGCCATCTCCGGGGTCAGAGCCTGGACATGGCTGTTTGGTCGCGCGCCGCTCCGCGAGCCGGAAGGATCGGCGCGCTTTGATTACGGGCGCCTTCGCTTCGGCCCTGTTGTGGGTCGGACCCTGGACGTGGCCTAACGGGTCCCGTACAACCGGTCGCCGGCGTCCCCAAGGCCCGGGACGATGAAGCCTCGCTCGTCCAGGCCGCGGTCGACGGCCGCGGTGACGATGTGGACGTCCGGGTGCTCGGCGTGAACGTGCTCGATCCCCTCTGGGGCCGAGACGAGACAGACGAGGATCACCGAACGGGCGCCGGCGTTCTTCACGGTCGTGAGCGCCGCCACGCTCGAGTTGCCGGTCGCGAGCATCGGATCGAGCACGATCGCATCGCGCTGGTCCAGGTCACCGGGCAGCTTGACGTAGTACTCGACCGGCTGAAGCGTCTCCTCGTCGCGGTACATGCCCAGAAAACCGACGCGTGCGCTCGAGACGAGCGACAAGACCCCGTCGAGCATTCCGAGCCCAGCCCGGAGCACCGGACAAACTGCAACCTTCTTACCGGAGATCCGCTCCGCGACCATGCGCTCGAGCGGCGTCTCGATCTCGACCGGCTCGGTCGGGAAGTCCTTGGTCGCCTCGTAGGTCAAGAGCAGTGTGACCTCGTTCGCGAGCTTGCGGAAGTGGACCGTGGGCGTCTCCTGGTCGCGCAGGTACGACAGCTTGTGCTGCACCAGCGGGTGCGAAACGACCGTGAGTTTGTCGCTCACGCCGCGTAAGACGTGAACCCGCGGAAGCCCGGATACAAAGGCCGCTTCGTACAGAGCGCTTCGCTCCGAGCCGCGAGCGCGACGAGATCCGGGCTCGCGCCGAGCGCCTCGACGATTACCTGACCGACCTCGCGAAAGTCCCCCTCGTCGAAGCCGCGCATCGTCGCCGCGGGCGTGCCGATCCGAACCCCCGAGGCCACCGTCGGCGGACGCTCGTCGAAGGGAACCGTGTTGCGGTTGACCGTCAGCTTCACCTCGGCCAGCCGCTCTTCTGCCTCCTTGCCGGTCCATTCGGTCGAGCGCAGATCGAGCTGGAGCAGATGGGTATCCGTGCCGCCGGTCAGCACGTCGAGCCCGCCCTCCTGCAGGTTTTCGGCGAGCACGTCGGCGTTCTTGCGCACCTGACCCTGGTACTCGCGGAACGCCTCCGTGGACGCGATCTTGAAGCACGCAGCTTTCGCCGCAATCGTGTGCATCAGCGGACCACCCTGGATGCCGGGGAAGACGGCGCGATCAACTGCCTGGGCGTGTTCCTCGTCGCAGAGGATGAAGCCGGCGCGAGGCCCCGCCAGCGTCTTGTGGGTGGTCGAGGTGACGAAGTGGCAGTGCTGAACGGGATTCGGGTGCAGCCCGGCCGCGACGAGCCCGGCGAAGTGCGCCATATCGCACAAAAGCAGCGCGTCCACCTCGTCCGCGATCTCGCGGAACTTGTCGGCCTCCACAGTCCGCGGATACGCCGAGCCACCGCAGACGATCAGCTTCGGCCGGTGCTCCTTCGCCAGGCGGAGCACTTCGTCGTAGTCGACCACGTTCGTCTCGCGCGAGACGCCGTAGTGGACGATCGTGTAGAGCCGACCGGAGAAGTTGACCTTCAGTCCGTGGCCCGCGTGCGCCTGCACGTTCGCGTGCTCGGCGCCGAAGAGCTCCTTCGCCCGGTCGATTGCCAGCTGCTCGATCTCGTCGACGACCTCGCAGCCGCCGTAGTAGCGCTTGCCGGGATAGCCCTCGGCGTACTTGTTGGTCGGCACGCTGCCGACCGCCTCGAAGACGCTGGGCCAGGTGAAGTTCTCCGATGCGATCAGCTCGATCTGATTGCGCTCGCGCTCGAGCTCGCGGCCGAGAAGCTCGGCGATCTCGGGATCGACGTCGGTCAGTCCGGCGGTGCGCAGGTGCTGGAAAGTTTCCTCGGCGACGGCCATGCGGACGCTCCTGGGTCGGGTAATCGGATGCTACTCGGCGACCAGGCCGGCAACGCGCTCCAGCGCCTCCTCGGCGGAGACGGCGCCCTCGCGCAGCACGCTCGGCTCGTCGCCGGTGAGGTCGATCACCGTCGAGGGTACGCCCGGGAGTTCCCCCGCGTCGAGTGCGACGGCGCAGCCGGCGAGAAGCTCCGGGGGCACCTCCGCCAAGGACGCGGGATCCGGACCGCCGCGCAGGTTCGCGCTCGTCGCCATCACCGCGCCGACGCGCCCCAACACGGCATCGGCGGGCGAGGGCACCTCGGGCACGCGCACGCCGATCGCAAACCGGTTCGACCCCGTCAGCCAGCGGTAGCGCCCGGCCGGATTGGGGACGACGAGCGTGAACGGCCCCGGCAGCAGGCTCCTCAGGGCAGGCCCGAGCCGGCTGCGGAGCTCCGGCACGCACTCGAGCAACACGTCGACGTCGCTCGCGACCAGGGCGCTCGGCTGCAGTGGATCGCGGCCCTTCAGCTCGTAGGCACGGCGAACGGGGTCCTCGCTGTAGGGATTCGCGCAGAGGCCGTAGACCGTGTCGGTCGGCAGGATCACCGGCCGGCCCGTTCGCAGAGCCGCGACCGCTTCTTCGACCTCGTGCCTCAGCGGCTCCACTGCGCCTCGATCACGCGGTCGCGCCCCGCCATGTCAGGCGAGACCTCGAGGTGCTCGTAGCCGAGGTCGCGCAGCAAGCCGGCGACGCTCGCTGCCTGATTCTCGGCGATCTCGAGGACAACCCAGCCGCCGGGCCGCAGAGCTTCGGTAGCTGCGCGGGCAACCGCCTCGGTCGCGCCGTGCGCGACGAGCGCGATCCGGGGCTCCCAGTCGCGCACCTCCGGCTGGAGCGTCTCGATGTCCTCCGGCTCGACGTATGGCGGGTTGGAGACGACGAGATCGAATGCGTCGTGGCCGAGGCCTTCGGTCAGGTCGTGCTCGACGAGGCGCACGCGGCCGTCGATGCCGAGCAGGTCGAAGTTCTCTTGCGCGAGGGCCAGGGCATCCTGCGAGGCGTCGATCGC
>VAXH01000123.1 GCA_005883955.1 Actinomycetota bacterium
TGCCGCGATCTGGAAGACCGAGTCGGCGGACGTGTAGACGATCCACTTGCCGGTCTTCTGATGCTCCTCGCCGAGCTCCTGGATGATCTCCGTCCCCGACGCGACCTTGTTCCCGATGACGCCGCGCCCGGTCTTGTGCATGAACGGGTCGATCACGTCGTGCGGGAAGCCGTGCGGATACGTCGGGAACGCCTGCGCGGTGACGATCCCCATCATCTCCCAGTGACCCGTCGTGGTGTCCTTGCCCTTCGAGCGCTCGATCAGCCGCCCCGCGACAGCCGGCGCACCGGGCTGCGGCGGGCAGCCCTCGAGCGGCTCGACATTGCCGAGGCCGAGCGCCTCCATGTTCGGAAGGTCGAGGCCACCGACGGCCTTGGCGACGTTGCCGAGCGTGTCCGATCCCTCGTCGCCGTACTGCGCGGCGTCCGGCAGCTCGCCGGCGCCGACGGCGTCGAGGACGATCACGCATGCTCGGGACATGAAGCTATTCTAGGAGCGCGTTGACCACCGTCCTCGGCCTACTCGCCTTCGTCGTCTTCATCGTGGCCATCATCGGCACCGCTGCGGGCGTGACCTGGCTCGTCGTGCGGCTCTCGCCGCCGAAGAAGCCGGACGCAGCTCCGAACAAGTCCTAGGCTGCCGCGAGCGGCAGCACGTCGTCGAGCGGCGTGTAGTCGAGCCCATGCGCCTCGGCCACCGGCTCGTACGTGATCTTCCCGTCGAGGACGTTGACGCCGTTCGCGAGCGCCTTGTCGCGCGCGACCGCCTCCGCGAGCCCGTGGTCGGCGATTTCCTCGACGTACGGAAGCGTGGCGTTCGTCAGCGCCTTCGTCGAGGTCACCGGGACACCGCCGGGCATGTTCGCGACGCAGTAGTGAATGACGCCGTCGACCTCGTAGACCGGATCGGTGTGCGTCGTCGGCCGCGCCGTCTCGACGCAGCCGCCCTGATCGATCGCGACGTCGACGATGACCGAGCCCTGCTTCATGTCCTTGAGCATCGCGCGCGTCACGAGCTTCGGGGCGCGCGCGCCCGGGACGAGCACCGCTCCGATGACGAGGTCGGCCTCGCCGATCATCGTCTCGATCTGCAGCGTCGACGACATGACGGTGCTGACGCGACCGGAGAGGATCTCGTCGAGGTAGCGCATCCGGTCGATCGACTTGTCGAGGATCGTCACCTGTGCGCCGAGCCCGATGGCGATGACCGCAGCGTTGTAGCCGACAACCCCGCCGCCGAGCACGAGCACGCGCCCGGGCTGCACGCCGGGGACGCCGCCGATGAGGATGCCGCGTCCGCCGAGCGGCTTCTCCAGGAAATACGCGCCTGCCTGCGGCGCGAGCCTGCCCGCGATCTCGCTCATCGGCGCGAGCAGCGGCAGGCGCCGGTCCGGCGTCTCCACCGTCTCGTACGCGACCGCCCTGACGCCGCTTCCGACGAGCGCGCGAGTCAGCGGCTCGTCCGCTGCGATGTGCAGATACGTGAAGAGGACGAGGTCCTCGCGCAGACGCGGATACTCCGCCGCGATCGGCTCCTTCACCTTGAGCAGCAGCTCCGACTTCGCCCACACGTCGTCCAGGGAGACGATCTCGGCGCCCGCGCGCACGTAGTCGTCGTCGGGCATCGCGCTGCCGTCTCCGGCGCCTGCTTCGACGAGCACATCGTGCCCCTTCTGCACGAGCTCGCGCGCGCCGGCGGGTGTCAGCGCGACGCGGTACTCGTCGGTCTTGATCTCCCTTGCAACGCCGATCCGCACGCGCGCGGACAATACCGACTCCAAACAGAAACACAACACCGGGGTCGTACGCTCGCATCGTGAAGCTGGCCCTTCTGATCGTCGCCCTCGCCGTGAAGTCGCCGCTACCGGGCGTCGTCACGCCGAGCGGCAACATCCATTGCTTCTACGTGCCCGGCCCGCCCGGCCATCTGCTGTGCGACATCCACCAGGCGGCGTACAGCAAGCGGGAGCAGGACGGCTGCATGGCGCGCTCCGGCCTCGACTGGCACGGCTGGGAGGTCTACGCCACCCGGAAGACCCTTCCCGTCTGCTCGGGCGGGATCCTCTACAACTCGAACTCGGGTTACCCGAAGTACACGAGGCTCGCGTACGGCAAGACGTGGCACTTCGCCTCGTTCACCTGCGTGTCACGCTTCACCGGCCTGACCTGCAGCGCCCGCGGGCACGGGATCTTCATCTCGCGCCAGTCGTGGCGCGGCTGGTGAGGTAGAGATAGAGGCCCGCGAGGGTCTTCGCGTCCTCGATCCCGGCGAGCAGCCCGGGGACGTCGTCCGCGGGACGGCGGACGAGCTCGAGCTCCTCGTCGGCCTCCGGCGCCGCCTTCCCGCGCTCGACATTTTCCGCGAGGAAGACGTGCATGT
>VAXH01000039.1 GCA_005883955.1 Actinomycetota bacterium
GCTCCGGGCGCGGATGGACGTCGTCGTCCTCGTCGTACGGCGGAATCTGTTTGAGACCGTTGTAGAGCTCGAACTCGATGTCCGGGCCGGCGGCCTCGGCCGCGGCGCGCAACAGGCTCGTGTTGTGCGAGTCGCGGCGGAGGCTGCCGGAGATGCCCAGGATCCGGGTCACTAGTTGTTTTCTGCTCCGGGCTTGACGAACTGCAGCTCGGCGAGGATCGCGACGTCGTTCGCCAACGAGGGCTCGCCGCTCGGGAGCGGGTTGTTCCAGTTGACGCCGAAGGCGGTGCGATCGATCTTCGTCGTCAGATTGAGGCCGATGCGCTCGTTGCCGTAGGGATCGGCGATCGGCTCGGTCACCGTTCCGGTCACCGTGACCGGCTGGGTGACGCCCTTGATCGTCAGCTCGCCGTCAACCGAGACCTGGCCGTCGCCGGCGAGGCGGATGTCCTCGGCCGTGAAGCGCAGCTCGGGGAAGCGCTCGGCGTCGAAGAAATCGGGGCCCTGGAGGTGAGCTGAGAGATTCTCCTCGTTGACGTCGATGCTGGCGACCTTCGTCGTGCCTTCGAGCGAAGCGCGCTCGCCGTCCACGGCGAGCTCGGCTCCGATCTCGTTGAAGTGACCCTTGAAAGTCCCGGCGAGGTAGGAGACCTCGAAGTCGACCCGCGAGTGAACCGGATCGAGGTTCCAGGTTCCGGCCGGGGCGATTATCAGAGTGCTGTTCATGGCGTGTCTTGCTCCTTTCGTTGCGTCGTGTACTATTGAGTACGCAAACAAGTCTACCATTATTCCTTGATGACGCAACTTTTGACCGAGCAACCGATCAAACCCGCCGTCCGAGCGTGGACGAGACTGCTGCGCGCCTACGCCTTGACTACGAGACAGCTGAGCGCGGAGCTTCAAGAGGAGCACGGGCTGACAATCAACGACTTCGAGGCTCTGCTCGTGCTCTCCAACGCAGAGGGCGGCCGGCTGAAGCGGGTCGACCTCGCGCGGAACTTGCTGCTGACACCCTCGGGCATCACCCGCCTCCTGCGGGGACTCGAGGACGCGGGACTCGTCGAGAGGGCGTCCTGCGCCAGCGATCTCCGCGTGACCTATGCGCAGATCACGGACGCGGGGCGCGACAAGCTCGAGACAGCGTCGAACGCCCACATCGCCTCGATCTGCGCGCTGCTCGAAGAGCATTTCGCGGGTGATGAGCTCGACGCGATCGCCGAGATCCTCGGCAAGCTTCCGGGCGTCGCCGAAGGCGACGAGTCCTGCTCGCCGGGCTGACCGTCTCGTAGCGCCCGCACTGGCGTTCTGCAACTCTGAACAGGTGCAGCCGTCCCGCGATAATCGGCGCGAGACTGCGTGATCCCGACAGAGCTCGGCGAGCTCGAGGCGTTCCGCAGCCTCCTGGCCGGGCAGGAGCAAGCCGAGATCGGAGGCGCGCTCTGCACCTCCTTCGCGGCGACACCAGGCTCGGCGCTGTTCAACCGAGTCCTCGGACTCGGCCTTCGTGAGCCGGCGACTGAAGCCACGCTCGACGAGATCGACGCTTTCTTCGCTCGTCGCGGCCTCGCGTACGGCATCGCCCTGACACCCCACGCGCAACCGCCCGAGCTGCCAAGGTGGCTCGAAACGCGAGGCTTCCAACGCGGCTACGCCTGGACCAAGTTCGCGCAGCCGGCGGGCCGAGCACGCGATCTCGATCACTTGGCCGACACGATGCTGCGCGTCGAGGAACTCTCACCCGACCGGGCCGGCGTCTTCGCAGACGTCTTCGTCCGCGCCTACGGGACGCCCGAGCTCGTACGACCTCTGCTCGAGCGGGTCCCGGGCAGCGAGGGCTGGCGCTGCTTCGCCGCCTTCGACGGGGAGACGCCCGCAGCCACCGGCGCGCTCTTCGTCACGGGCAGCGTGGGCTGGCTTGGCGCCGCCGGGACGCTGCCCGAGTTCAGACGGCGCGGGGCGCAGGCCGCGCTGCTCGCGGCACGGATCGAGGCCGGCGGCGCAGCCGGCTGCGAGACGCTCGTCACCGAAACCGGCGAGCCGATCGACGGACGGCCCGGGAACTCCTACCGCAATCTCGTTCGGGCCGGCTTCCAGCCCCAGTACGTCCGCCAGAACTACCTTTCGTCTGGAGAGGCCGACACGTCGGGAACGCGCGCATGAAGCTCGCGCTCACGGCGTTTCGCAGCAAGCCCTTCCGCCTCCTTTTTGCGGGCGAGCTCGTCTCCCTGCTCGGCACTGCGGTGGCGCCGGTCGCGTTGGCGTTCGCCGTGCTCGACTTAACGGGCTCGGCGACCGACCTCGGCTACGTACTCGCCGCCGGCTGGGCACCTCAGATCGTCTTCATTCTGGTGGGCGGCGTCCTCGGCGACCGGCTGCCGCGCAATCTCGTCATGGTCGGAGCCAACCTCCTCAGCGCCGCTGCCCAGGGCGCGACGGCGGCGCTGCTCCTGGCCGGCATCGCGGCGCCATGGCACCTCGCCGCGCTCGCAGCCGTCCGCGGGACGGCGACCGCTCTCTTCTTCCCCGCTGCGCAGGCCGTGGTGCCGGAGGTCGTCGAGGCCACCTTGCTGCAACCGGCGAACGCATTGCTCCGGCTCGCGACGAGCTCCAGCACGGTCATCGGCGCCGGTGTCGGAGGCATTGCTGTAGCGGCCGCCGGTCCCGGCTGGGCGATCGCGTTCGACGCGGCGACCTACCTCGCGAGCGCCCTGATCCTCGTGCGACTGCACATTCCTCGCATCGTCGTGGAGCGTGGCGAGACGATCGTCCACGAACTGATCGAGGGTTGGAACGAGTTCCGCTCGCGCGAATGGCTGTGGGTGATCGTCGTCTCCGCCTCGGTCGGCAACCTCGTCGCGACGGCCAGTTTCGCGGTGCTCGGGCCGTTGATCGCGAAGCGCTACCTAGGCGGTGCCCCTGCGTACGGCGCGATCGTCGCCTCACAAAGTGCCGGTTTCATCGCAGGCGGATTGCTCTCGCTGCGCTGGCGACCGGCACGCCCGCTGCTCGTCTCGGTGTTCGCGCTCCTACCGGCTGCAGGGGAAATTGCCTGCTACGCGGGCGTGCGCGTGACGGCTGTGATCGCCGCCGTCGCCTTCTTCGCGGGCGTCGGCCTCGAGGTCTTCGGCGTCAACTGGATCACCGCACTGCAACAGCACATCCCGACACGCGTCCTATCACGCGTCAACTCCTACGACGCGCTCGGCTCCTTCGTCTTCATCCCGCTCGGACTTGTCATCGCCGGCCCGCTCGCGGATCGCTTCGGGGTCACCAATACGCTCTGGGGGTTCCTCGTGGTCGGCGTCGTCTCGATCGGCGCGGCGCTGCTCAGCCGCGACGTGCGAACCCTTCGCCGTGTGGACGGGACTGGCTACGCCGAGACCGAGGCTCGCGCGACAGCCGCCTCGTAGACGCGCAGGTAATCCTGAATCATGCGCTCCGGGCCGTAGCGCTCCTCGGCGTAGCGCCGCAGCTCGAGTGGATCGAGCGCGTCGGCGCGTTCCAGCGCCGCGGGCATCTCGCGGTAGTTGTCGACGATGATCCCGCTGACGCCGTCATCGATCACTTCGGGGACTGCGCCGTGGCGGGTCGCGATCACGGGCGTCCCGCACGCCATCGACTCGATCATCACTAGCCCGAAGGGCTCCTCCCACTCGATCGGGAAGAGCGTCGCGCGCGCATTCTGGAGCAGCTCCACCTTCTCGCCGTGCGTGACTTCGCCGAGATACTCGATCTCGTCGTCGAGGTGAGGCTCGACGAACTCGTGGAAGTAGCGGTGCTCCTTGAGGTCCTGCTTCTTGCCCGCGAGCTTGAGCGGCAGCCCTGTCTCCTTCGCGACCCAGATCGCCCGGTGGGGGCCCTTGTCGGGGCTCATCCGGCCCAGGAAGAGCAGGTAGTCGCCGCGGTGGACTTTGGCCGGGTAGAGCTGCAGGTCGAGTGCGTTCGGACAGTTGCCGGCCCAGTTGAGCTCCGGCATCGGCTTGCGCTGGTTGAGTGAGATCGAGATCAGGCCGACCTTGCGAGCGAGCTGTCCAAGACCTTCGTAGACGAGTCCCGGGTCGCCGTCGAGCGGCCCGTGCACGGTGTGCAGAACCGGCGTCTCGACGAGGCCGCCGAGCGCGACCGCGACCGGCCCCGAATGGTCGTTGACGACGTCGAATTCGCTCGCCTGGTCGAAGCAGGCGAGGGCGTGGCGAAGCTCCGGCAGCGACTTCCCGATCTGCTCGCTCGGCGCCTGCTCGAAAACCGAGGAGAGGTGAGCCTTGGTATGCGAGTCGCCGGAGGCGAAGAGCGTCACGTCGTGGCCGGCGTCGACGAGCCCGTCGGCGAGTAGGGAGACGATCCACTCGATCCCGCCGTAGCCGCTCGGCGGGACCGCAAACCAGACCGGGCTGATGATCGCGATTCTCATGGAAAGGGACTCCTAGGCTTCCTCAACTGTGATGTGTGAGTCCTCGACGCGCACGTCCCACTGACGGTCGAAGGCCCGGACGCCGGTCAGCCGCAGCGAGCGGCCCACCCACGAGGGCAGCTCGGCCGGCGCCAGCGTTTCGAGCGCATGGCGGGCCCGGTCGGGCCGCAGGCCAAGCAGCACCTGCAGCAGAAGGACGGGCGTGCCGGCCGCCCAGGCCTGCGGGCGCGCCGCGGTCGGATAGGCGATCGGAAACGGCGTCTCCTGCCGGGCCAGCCCCGCGAAAACCTCCGGCAACTGGTACTGGAAGTGCCCGGCGGCGGTGAGCATCCGCCGGACGATCCGCTGCGCCTCCGGCCAGCGGCCGTAGCGAGCGAGGCCAACGGCAATCAGGGAGTTGTCGTGGGGCCAGACGGTGCCGTTGTGGTACGAGAGGGGGTTGTAGCCGGCATCTCCCTCGGACATCGTCCGCACGCCCCAGCCCGACCAGAGCTCCTCCCCCATCAGGCTGTCGACGATCGCGTCCACACGCTCACGGGGAACGATGCCGCTCCAGAGCAGGTGGCCGATGTTCGAGCAGAGCGAGTCGACCTGCTGCTTCTCGCCGTCGAGCGCGAGCACGTAGTAGCCACCGCGGCGGTCGGTCCAGAAGCTCTCGTCGAAGGCGCGGCGCAGCTCCTCGGCGTCGCGCTCGAGCCGGTCCGCGAGCGCGCGATCGCGCCAGACCTCGCGCGCCATCTCGGCTGTACGGCGCTTCGCGTCGTAGACGTAGCCCTGCACCTCGCACGGCGCGATCGGGCCGCGCGCGATCGAGCCGTCGTGGAAGCGCTGCGAATCTCCTGAGTCCTTCCAGGACTGGTTCTCGAGCCCTCGCTCCGTTCGCCGCTCGTACTCGACGAACCCGTCGCCGTCACGGTCGCCGTACTCGTCGATCCACGCGAGCGCCTTGAGGGCGGGCTCCTTCAGCTCGCGCAGCATCGCGGCGTCGTCCGTCCAGCGCCAGACCTCGGAGAGCAGGATCAGGTAGAGCGGCGTCGCGTCGACTGTGCCGTAGTACGTGTGGAACCAGGTCTTCGCCGCCTTGCCGTCCCGGACCTCGTGGACGATCTTGCCCGGCTCGGCGTCGATGGTCGGGTCGTCCTCGGCCGCCTGGAGCTCCGCGAGCACGTCGAGCCCACTCCGCGCCAGCTCTGGGCCGAAGAGGAGCGTCTGGTAGCAGGTGATCAGCGTGTCACGGCCGAAAACGGTCATGAACCACGGCATCCCGGCAGCTGGGAGGCGCCCGATACGCCCGCCTCGCTGCATCCGCAGGGAAGCGAGGTCAGAGACCGACTGGGAAAAGGATCGGCCGAGCTCGTCCCAGTCGGCCCGGATCTGCGGCACGCGCAGCCGCCATGCGGCAAGCGACTCGCGCACCCGCGTCATCTCGTCTCCGAACCGCCGCTCGACCTGCCGCGGCACGACGTGGTCGCCTTCCAGCGAAGGGATCACGTCGACGCGGAGATGCCAGCGCTCGCGCGGTTCGAGCTCGATCTTCCAGCGCACCATCGCGCCGTCGATCTCACCGCGCTGAGAGAAGATGACCTGCGTCTGCGTGCCGTCACCTGTGTCCTCGAGCAGAAACTCGTTGTGCTCGTCGGAGAAGCGAATCGGCACCCGATCCGGCAGCGCCTTCGCGCGCAGCGGATCGCCGAGCGCGAAGTCGTGGGCCTTGACGGAGAGGATGTCGGCGAAGTCGGCCTCGAGCTCGAGCTCGAGCTCGAACGACTGCCGCTCCATGCTCTGGTTTTGGGCGACGATCACGTCCTGCATCGACTCGCCGACGAAGCGCTCGCGCAGGATCGAGACCACGTCCTGCTCGAGCCCGCCCGCCAGCGGGTTCCGCAGGAAGAACGCAGCCGAGAAGTACTCGACCTTGCCGGAGGAGAGCAGGAGCGGCCGCGCATCGTTCATCCTCAGCTTCAGCACCGAGAGGAAGCGTGTGTCCTCGCTGTAGAAGCCGTGCGTGCGGCGGTCGATGTCGCCGACGTCATCGCAGATGCAGAAAGTCGAGCCCTCGAGAATCGTCAGCTGAGGCACTAGTGCCCCTTCCAGTAATGCCGCCGAGCTTCTGGGTCGCGAGCACCAAGCCAGAGGCCGCACTCGTTCGCGGCCAAGGCTGGCAGCCTTGGCAAGAGCGAGGGTGGACTCTGGCGCCGCGTGATCGCGGGCCAGAAGCCGGCATGTATTGCTGGATGAGGCACTAGTGCCTCTTCCAGTTATGCCGCCGAGCTTCTGAGTCGCGAGCACCAAGCCAGAGGCCGCACTCGCTCGCGGCCAAGGCTGGCAGCCTTGGCAAGAGCGAGGGTGGACTCTGGCGCCGCGTGATCGCGGGCCA
>VAXH01000079.1 GCA_005883955.1 Actinomycetota bacterium
CACCGCGGCGAAGAGGAGGTCGCCTACCTCGCCCGCGACGGCCCTGTCCGGCTCCGTCTCGCCGGAACGCTCGCCAACCCGCGTCAGCGCCTCCTTCAGCTCCCCTAGCTCCTCCTCCAGATCGGCGAGCGCACCGGCCGTGTCGGGATATTCGAACCCGGCCGCGGCGGCCCGGCGCTGGATCTTCCGCGCATAGATCAGCGCGGGCAGGTTGCCGGGAACGTCATGGAAGATCCCTTCCCGACCCTCGTCTTCACGCTTGATCCGCTCCCAGTTCTCGCGCACGCGACCGGCGGTCCGGGCCTCGACGTCGCCGAAGACGTGCGGATGGCGAGCGACCAGCTTGGAGTGGATCCCCCGCGCGGCGCGCTCGAGGTCGCCTTGGCCCCGCTCCGCGAGCAGCAGCGAGAGGAAATAGACCTGGAAGAGGAGGTCACCGAGCTCGTCGAGGAGCTTGGCGTCGTCGCCCTGCTCGGCAGCGTCCGCGACCTCGTAGGCCTCCTCGACCGTGTGAGGGACGATCGTGCGGACCGTCTGCTCGCGGTCCCACGGACAATCGCGGCGCAGCCGCTCCGTGAGCTCTTGGAGCTCGAGCAGCGCGGCGCTGAGCGTCATGCTGGCCGGACTAGGCTAGCCGGTCGTCGTGGTCTGCGTGGCCTGGGGCTTGTAGCCGACCTGATACTTGGTCTTCTTCGCGAAATCCTTCTTGGTGTCGTTCCACCACTTGTTGTAGGCGTCCTGCTTCTTCTGCTGGAGCTGCTGCTGCTTGATCGCCGCCTTCACCTGGTCGAACGGAATCGTGCTCGCCTTCTTCGGCGGATTCACGGGCCCCAGTGCCTGGATCACGTGCCAGCCGAACTGGGTGTGCACCGGCTTCGAGATCTCGTTCGTCTTGAGCGAGAACGCGACCTTCTCGAAAGGCGCGACCGTCTTCAACGGGCAGCTGGCCGTCTTCTGCTTGCACACGGTCAAGCGGCCGCCGGTGGTCTTGCTCGGATCGATCGAGTATTTGAGTGCGAGCTTGGAGAAGTCGCCGCCGGCCTTCAGCTTGTTGTAGACCGTCAGCGCGAGCGCGTGGCTCTTGACGAGGATGTGGCGGACGTCGCGGCTCTCGGGCTGGGCCGGCTGCTGGTACTGGGACTTGTGATCGTCGTAGAACTTCTTGGCGTCGCTGTCGGAGACCTTGACGTCGTTCGTCACCTTCGCCGAGATCTTCTCCCGAATCAGCTGCGCGCGAATTCCGTCCTTGACGTCCTTGTCGGTCAGCCCCTGGGCCTTCAGCTGTTGCTTGTAGAGCTTGTCGATCTGCGCCTTCGTCTTCGGCTTGGCCCCCGGCGTCGTCGCGGAGCCGAAGTACTGCTGTTTGATCTGATCCAGCCGGTCACTGACGTCCTTGTCGCTGACCTTGACGCCGAGATCCTTGGCCTTCTGCGTGTACTCGGAGCGCTCGACGAGGTACTGGATGATCTGCGAGCGCACGGCGCCATAAGTCGCGGTGCCCGGCTTCGGGAACGGTTTGTGCTGAGCCGTGTAGCTGCGCTTCGCCTGGTCGAGCGTCTGGTTGAAGTCAGCCTTCGTGATCGTGTCGCCGCCGACGACCGCGACCGCGTCGCTCGGCACGGATTTCGGCGCGCCACTGCCACCGCCGCACGCCGCTGCAAATGCCGCCACGAGGGCGAGGATGGGAACTAGGCGAAGATGCTTCATAACGTACGAAGAGCCAAGCAGAGCCCAACCCTCAGGCTGCTTGGCGGGTTTCGAGCATAGCATCGACAAGTCGGATTGCTCCGTCGAATTCTTCGTCTCTTAACGAAACTTCCCTGCGCGCCGTCGTGTAGACCGCTGTCTCCACTCGACCGCGCAGGGCTCGGAGCTCGCCGGAGCCCAGCTCGACCGGCCCCACAGTGGCCCGGCCGCCTCGGAAGACGAGGTAGTCCGCGCCGAGCCGTGCGAGCTTGAGCTTCGCCTCCTGGATCGCGAACAGGTTCTCGACCGGCTCGGGCAGCGGGCCGTAGCGATCCTCGGTCGCCGCTTGCAGCTCGCGCAGGTCGTCCTCCGACTCCGTCAGCGCGAGCCGCCGGTGGAGGTCGATCTTCAGCGCCTCCGAGCCGATATAGCTCGCCGGCACGTAGGCGTCGACTCGGGCGTCCACGCGCACCGGGCGCGCAACCGGGCGCCGCTGGCCCGAAAGCTCGGCGACGGCCTCTCCCAGCAGCTCGACGTAGAGCTCGAAGCCGAGGGCGGCGACGTGACCCGACTGCTCGGCGCCGAGCAGGTCTCCGGCGCCGCGGATCTCGAGATCCCGCATCGCGATCGCGAAGCCCGCGCCGAGCTCTGTGTGGTCGGCGAGCGTCGCGAGCCGCGCCCGCGCCTCCGGCGTCAGCTCCTGCGAGTCCGGGTAGAACAGGTAGGCGTGAGCGGTCAGGTCGGAGCGGCCGACCCGGCCGCGGATCTGGTAGAGCTGGGCGAGGCCGAGCGCGTCGGCTCGCTCGACGACGAGCGTGTTCGCCTGCGGGATGTCGAGGCCGGACTCGATGATCGTCGTCGAGACGAGCACGTCGCCGTCGCCGGTGAGGAAGGAAAGCATGTGCTCCTCCAGCTCCTTCTCCCGCATCTGGCCGTGGGCGACGACGAAGCGCAGCTCCGGGCAGAGCTGGCGCAGCCGCTCAGCCGCCTCGTCGATCGTCTCGACCCGGTTGTGCAGGTAGAAGGCCTGGCCCTCGCGGGCATGCTCGCGGCGTAGCGCCGTCTGGATGAGCTCCTCGTCGTACTCGCCGACGAAGGTGCGGATCGGGCGTCGGCCCTGCGGCGGGGTCTCGATCACGGAGATGTCGCGCAGGCCCGAGAGCGACATGTGCAGCGTGCGCGGGATCGGTGTCGCGGTCAGGCTGAGGACGTCGACCTCGAGCCGGAGCTGGCGAAGGAGCTCCTTCTGGGCAACGCCGAAGCGCTGCTCCTCGTCGACGACGATCAGGCCGAGCTGCTTCGGGATCACGTCGCGCGAGAGCACCCGGTGGGTGCCGATCAGGACGTCCACCTTGCCCTCGGCGTAGTCGGCGAGCACACGCTTCACGTCGGCCGGTGACCGGAAGCGGGAGATCATCTCGACGCGGACCGGGAAGTCTCGGTAGCGCTCGCGGAACGTGTTCCAGTGCTGCTGTGCGAGCACGGTCGTCGGCACGAGCATCAGCGTCTGCTTGCCGTTGACGGCGACCGCGAAGGCGGCCCGAACGGCCACCTCGGTCTTGCCGAAGCCGACGTCGCCGCAGATGAGCCGGTCCATCGGGCGCGGCGCCTCGAGGTCCTCCTTGACCGCCTCGATCGCGCGCTGCTGGTCCTCGGTCTCGCGGTAAGGGAACTCGGTCTCGAGCCGCTCGAGCCACTCGTTTCGCAGGTCGAAGGTCTGGCCCTCGGCCTGCTGGCGGCGCGCGTAGAGGGCGAGCAGCTCGCCCGCCAACTCGCGCAGGCTGGCGCGAGCCCGGCTCTTCAGGTTCTGCCAGGCCTTGCCCCCGAGCTTGGACAGCGCTGGGGAGCGGGAATCCGCGCCGACGTAGCGCGAGACCTTGCCGATCTGCTCGTGCGGGACATAGAGGCGGTCCTCGCCGCGGAAGGCAAGTAGCAGGTAGTCGCGCGTGACCCCGGCGACCTCCTTCGTCTCGAAGGCCTGCAAGCGGCCGACGCCGTGGTCCTCGTGGACGACGTAGTCGCCGGTGCGAAGGTCGGCAAAGCTCTGCAGCGCGCGTCCGAGCCGTGCGTCCGCTCGGCGCGGACGCTTCCGAAAGACTTGCGTGTCGGCGAGCAGCACGAGCCCGAGCTCGCGCCAGACGAAGCCCCGGCGCGCAGGCGCGACTGCGAAGAGGAGCTCGGCCTCGCCGGGCAGCGGCTCCCCCGGCTCGAGCAGCCGCGCCTCGGCGCGGCGGAGCAGGTTCTGGGTCCGCAGGGCCTCGCCTCGGTGCGGGAAGGCGACGACGACCCGCTGCCCCGCCCGCACAAGCGCGCCGAGCTCGTTCTCGGCCTCGGAGAGCCCGCGCGCGGCGAGCGCCGGCCGCTGCGCCTCGAAGGAGAACGGCTGGTTCGCGGGAAGCGGATCGAGCTCCGTCGAGCCGGCGAGACTCGGCTCGGCGTTCAGCTCCTCGAGCGCGACGGCACGCACCTCGTCGGGTTCCCAGACGAGATCCGGCGCACCGGCGAACGGCGGGACCAGGTCCATGGGCGCGGCCGGCGAGGACTCGTCGTCATCGGGCAGGGTCGGCTCGCTCAGGTCGGGACGCCGCTCGGCCGCCGGGTAGACGACCGCGGTCTCGACGGGATGCAGGGCCCGCTGAGTGAAAGGCGAGAAAGCGCGAATCGACTCGATCTCGTCGCCGAAGAACTCGATCCGCAGCGGCTCCCGGCCTGTGGTCGGAAAGACGTCGACCAGCCCGCCGCGCACTGCGAATTGGCCGCGCTCCTCGACCCGCTCGACGCGTTCGTAGCCCGCGAGCGCAAAGCCCTCGGCCAGCAGGTCGATGCCGGGCTCCTGCCCCTGCGCGACCTCGATCGGCTCGGGTCGCTCGCTCGGCGGCGGCATGCCCTCGGCAAGCGCCGTCGCCGACGCGCAGACGAGCCCGCCGCGCGCGAGCACGTCGAGCGCACGAGCCCGTTCACCGACGAGGTGCGGCGGCGGCTCGAGGCCCGATGCCCAGTGCACTCCGCGGCTCGGCAGCAGCGCCACGTGCGCCTCGCCCAGGAACCACGCCGCCGCCTCCGCCGCGTCACGCGCATCGGCATCTTCCGGCAGCGCACAGACGAGACCGCGCGCTCGAGCGCCGCGCGAACCGAGCTCACCCGACTCTTCATTGGCACCGCGAGTGGCGCCGAGGCGCTCGTGGAGCGACGCAAGCAGCAGCGGGAGCGCCGGCTCGGAGACGCGAGCGCGCGTCGGCAGCGCCTCCGCAAAGGCGGCGAGGCGCTCATCCTCGACGAGCTCGTTGACGAATGCGTGCAGGACAGGTCGGTCCATCGCAAAAGACGGAACCCGCGGTTCCGCGCTCGAGATCGTAGCCATCTGAAGCCGCGCGCCCGTTCCGGACGGGGTCCCACCCTCCACCCTCTCCGGGGAGAACGCCACCGTACGGGGAGGCGCGTGACACGGGTGTGACGGGAATACGCAGGTTGAGCGCCTTTTGGCGCGGTTGGTCGGACCGCGCGGTGAGCGCGGCCGCTAGTTGAAGCGCTGTTGCGTCGCCTCGACACCCTCGCGGGCGACCGTCTCGACCGCTTCAGCGGCCCGCGCGACGAGTGCCCCGACGTCCTCCTCGAGCTCGAACGGAGCAAGCACGTAATCGGCGACCGATCGCGGGTCGCCGCGCGCCGGCCGGCCGACGCCGATCCTCAGCCGCAGGAAGTCCTGCGTCCCGAGTGACTGAGCCAGCGAGCGAAGGCCGTTGTGACCGGCGAGCCCGCCCCCGGCGCGGGCCTGCAGGCGTCCAGGCTCAAGATCGACGTCGTCGTGAACGACGAGGAGCGACGCTGGTTCGACCTTGAAGAAGCGCGCGGCAGCCGCCACGGAGCGGCCGGAATCGTTCATGAACGTCTCGGGCTTGAGTAATGCGAGCCGTAACCCGTCGAGCCGAATCTCGGCGAGCTGACCGGAGAACTTGGCGCGCCAGCGGGCGTCCGTACGCCGCCCAAGCTCGTCCACAGCCATCCAACCGACGTTGTGGCGGTCGCGCTCGTGCTCGCGACCGGGGTTTCCCAGCCCGACGACGAGCAGGTCGAGGGAAGAATCGCCTTTGTTTGTGTTCGCGAGCGAAGCGATGCGAGAAACCAGCGCCCGCGGAAAATGCGAACGCATTTTCCGCGGTTACTCGACGGTGCCCTGCTCGCCGGCGGCGTCGGCCTCCGGCTCGGCCGGCGCCTCGGCTGCGCCCTCCGGTGCCTCTTCGCCCTCCGGCACCTCGCCCTCGGGCAGCTCGCCCTCTGGGAGTTCCTCCTCCTCCGGCTCGGGCTCGACGATCTGGGTGGGCGCCCCAACCGTGGCGAGCACCGTCTCCTCGGGGTCGTCGAGGTAGGTCACGCCCTCGTGCACGGGCAGGTCGGCGAGCCTCAGCGTGTCGCCGATCGCCATCCCGCTGACGTCGAGCTCCAAACGCTCCGGGATCTCCAGCGGCAGCGCCTCGACGTTGATCTCGCGCTGCACCTGGGAGAGTACGCCGCCTTCCTTGACGCCTTCGGGATCGCCGACGAGCTCGACGACGACCTGCGCCTGAATAGGCTGGTCGAGCCGAACCTCTTGGAGATCGATATGGGTGACGAAGCCGCGGACGGGGTGCACCTGGTAGTCCTTGAGAATCGAAGCATGCGTCGTCTTCTGCTGGTCCAGACTGACGTCGAGGATCGCGTGTAGGCCGTGATCGCCGGTCAGCACCCGCCGCAGCTCGCGCTCCTCCACGCAGATCGCATGCGGCGCCCCGCGGCCGTATAAGACGCCCGGGATCATTCCTTCACGCCGCAGGCGCCGCGCGTCGCCGGTTCCCCGGCCCTCGCGCTCGCGCACTGACAGCTTCACTCGCTCGCCGGCCACGGCGGCGAAGTGTAGCGAGGGTTCAGAGAAGGCTTCGGCGCGCCGGGGGCGGAGTCGCTCGGAGGCGAGACGAGTTGGCGCTCCTCAGCTGGCACCGCCCGCGGAAACCCGTCAAGCGCCGTTGAGCCACACAGTCGCCACGACGCCGATGCCGACCGCGAGCAGCGCCGTGACGAGATACCAGGCGAACTCGCTGCGTCTGCGACGAATCGTGTTGGCCGAAGATGCGGCCACGCTCGACGCCATCAGAGCGATCGCTGTGGCCCAGCGCAGCATCAGTCGAGCTCCTCCCTTTGCTGACGGAGCGGCTCGATGAGCCAAGAACCTGGCGAATTCAGGTCCTCTTCGGCGAATGACTTTGGCGGAAGATGCGGCCAGGCTTGACAACAGCAGAGCGGTCGCAGCGGCCCAGCGCAGCATCAGCCGAGCACCACCCTTTGCCGCCAGAAGTGCTAGACCGGTCGCGAGCCGAACAGTCTGTCCTCCCGCCCCCCCACGGCCGCCCGGCCGGCGACGGCGCAGGAATACTGCGACGAGGCCAAGGCTGGCGAGGACGGCAAGGCCGCCGCCCAAGACTCCGACGCTCCAGGCAGAACCGTTCTGGCCGGCTCGCTCGGCTCCCGCTGATTGCTGCGCCGCGCGGCTGGGGCTGGGGGGGACAAGCGCCGGATGGCGGCGGGCCCAGACCCGGTAACGGACACCCCTTGTTCGAAGCCAGCGAGCGAAATCAGCGCGGGTCGTAAAGGTGCTGCCGTGCCACACGATTCCCGTTGTCCGCGCGTGCGACGGCGGCGGATAAAAGAGCTGCGTCTCAAAGACCGCGATTACGAGCGCGATCGTGGCCGGGACGATCATGGCCACTGCTAAGAGTCTCATTGACACTCAAGTGTCCCACTCGAACTCGCGAGTGCCAAGACCAATTACATCGATGCGCCCGGCGGCGGCGCCGAGGCGCCGCAGTTTCCCGGCGACGGCGTGGCCCGAGATGGGGCCTAGAAGAGCTGGTTCTCGCCGCCGAAGATCGCCGAGACTGAGTCGTCGGCGAAGACGTTCATGATCGTCTCGGCAAGAAGCCCGGAGACTGGAAGCACGGTCAGGTTCTGCGGTCGGTTGAGGAGGTCGATCGGAACCGTGTCGGTGACGACGACTCCGGAGACATCGGCACCCTTGAAGCGCTCGAGCGCACCGCCGGAGAAGAGCCCATGGGTTGCGAACACCCAGACTTCGCGCGCGCCGTGCTCCTGCAGCGCGGCCACATTCGCGAGCAGGGTGCCGCCCGTCATGATCACGTCGTCGCCGAGGATCGCGATCTTGTCCCGCACACGGCCGGTGATCTCGGTCACCTCGACGACGTCGCGCGCCGGGCGCGTCTTGTGCATGATCGCGAACGTCCCTTCGATCATCTCCGAGAAGCGGACAGCCATCTTCGCGCGGCCGGCATCGGGCGAGACGGAGACGACGTCCTCTCCGGTCAGCCCGAGGTCGCGGAAGTGGCGGGCGAAGAGCGGCAGCGCCGTCATGTGGTCGACCGGAATCGTGAAGAAGCCTTGGATCTGACCGGCGTGCAGGTCCATGGTCAGTACCCGGTCGGCGCCGGCGAGCTGGAGCATGTCCGAGACGAGCCGCGCGGAAATCGGCTCCCGAGGCTTGGCCTTGCGGTCCTGCCGCGCGTACGGGAAGAGCGGCATCACAGCAGTGATCCGCTTCGCCGACGCGAGTTTGGCGGCCTGGATCATGAAGAGCAGCTCCATCAAGTTGCGGTCGATCGGTTCGCAGCCCGTCTGAACCAGGAACACGTCTGCACCACGGATCGACTCCAGGTAACGGCAGTACGACTCGCCGTTCGCGAACGTCTCGAGCTCGATCTCGCCGAGCTCGACTCCGAGATGGCTTGCGATGGCATCGGCGAGATCGGGATGCGAGCGCCCGGAGAAGACCATCAGCCGCTTCTGCGGGCCTCTCTCGATCCAATGGCCCGGCGCAGGGGTCGGCACGAGCTCCGGCGACTCGCTCGTCTCGAGGCCGGGGAGCGTGACCGTCTCAGTCATCGGCTGACCTTCCGTGCTTGTCGTAGACGTAGCCTTCTTTCGTCACCTGGCGAGGCGCGAAGCCCGCGAGCGAGCCGGGCGGTACGTCGTCCGTCACGACCGTGCCGACCGCGATCCACGCGTCGTCGCCGATCTCGATTGGCGCAACGAAGGCATTGTGGACGCCGGTCCTGACGTTGCGGCCGATTTCCGTCCTCCCCTTGGGTCTACCCGGCACGTGTGGATAGTTAACGGTGATCGCGCCGGCGCCGATGTTCGTCTCCGCGCCGATCTCGGCGTCGCCGATGTAGGACAGGTGTGGCACCTTTGTCCCTTCTCCGATCCGGGAATTCTTGAGCTCGACGAAAGTGCCCGCCTTCGCGCCGGCCTCCAGCACGGTCCCGGGCCGAAGGTAACAGAACGGCCCCACGAGCGCGCGTTCGCCGATCTCCGCGTCGATCGCGACCACGTGCGGGCCGACCTCGGCGCCGCGGCGCACCCGCGTCGCGCCGCGCAGGACGGTAAACGGATGGACGACCGCATCGGGCTCGAGCTCGACCTGGGGGTCGATCCAGGTCGCCCGTGGATCGACGATCGTCGCGCCGGCAAGCATGTGCCGCTCGTTGATGCGGTCGCGTAAGACGCCGGCCGCCTCGGCGAGCTCGACCCGGGTGTTGATCCCGACCGGCGCCTCCGGATCGTCTGACTTGTAAGTCGCGACGGACTTGCCCGCGTCGACAAGTGCTCGCACGGTGTCCGTCAGGTAGAGCTCACCCTGAGCGTTGTCCGGCTTCAGGCCGTCCAGCGCGCCCCAGAGCTCGGCCGCGTCGAAGACGTAGGTCGACGAATTGAGCTCGCGGATCGCCCGCTCCTGCTCGGTCGCGTCTCTCTCTTCGACGATCGCACGCACGTTGCCCTCCCCGTCGCGGACAACGCGCCCGTAGGGCAGAGGCCGAGCCGGCTCGAACGTGAGCACCGTCGCCGCGGCCCGGCTTTCCCGCTGCGTCGCGACCAGCCCTTGGAGCAGCTCTGGCGTCAGTAACGGCGAGTCGCCGGACAGCACCAGCAAATCGCCCTGGAAGCCGCCGAGCACGCCGCGCGCCGCGGCCACCGCGTCGGCGGTGCCGCGAGGTTCCGTCTGGACCGCGACGGTCAGCCAGTCGCCTGCCAGAGCGTCTTTGGTTTCGGGCGAGGTGACGACGACGAGCGGCTCCGGGCCCAGGGCGCGGGCGGTGTCGAACACCCAGTCGACGAGCCGCTTGCCGAGCAGCGGATGCAGGTGCTTCGGCGTCTCGGAGCGCATTCGCGTCCCGAGGCCCGCGGCCATGACGACAGTTGCGAGCTTGCGGTCTGTCAAGAGGAAGATGGCTGGGGCGCCAGGATTCGAACCTGGGATCGCGGGACCAAAACCCGCTGCCTTACCACTTGGCTACGCCCCACCAGAAACAGCGTAACCGCGGGTCTCGAAGCGTCGGCCGACAGAACGAGACGGCGACCCCACCGGCAACACCGGAACGGCCTCGATGGTCGACGCCGCCAGACGGCGCCTCAGCACTTGGCTGCGCCCCACCGATGCGTCGCCGGAGAGCCTCGCGCCCACCTTCTAATTCTAGTCCCGAGAGCTGAAAAGCAGGACCAGAGCGACCACCGCGAGGATTCCGACCAGGATCAACGCCAGCGTCCCGACGATCAGCACGAAGACCGGCACGAGCGCAACCAGCGCCTGCGAGACCGCGGCGATCCAGCCGGCCTGGCGGGCGGTGTCGGAGCGGAGACGGTGAGCCAAGCCGAACCAGCCGACGACCACGAGTAGGGCGACCGCAATCGCGGCCCACCACGAGATCGCGTGGAAGACGATCAGGATTCCCTCGGCGACGGCGATCCAGAACGCGATCCGGATCCGGCGCGCGCGTAGCCAGCGTCCGACCCGGCTCGATCCGTGTTCGAGCGCCGGCCCGCTCCCCAGCGACCTGCCGTACTCCATCGCGGTCAACCGTACCAAGTGGGCGCGGTTAGCCAGGTGCGGCCGCGGCCTCCGAGCGCGGCTCGGGCGGCCCGGGCGCTCTCCAGGTGCTGGAAGAGGCCGTAGACCGCGGGGCCTGCCCCGGTCACGTCGGCCCTGAAGGCTCCTCGAGCCAGCAGCTCGGCAGCCAGCGGCGAGCTCGCGAGGTCGTTCGGCGGCAGCCGGGCAAGATCGCGTGCCCGCTTCGTCTCCCGGAGCGCTCGCCTGAGCTCGGCAAGCCGGTTGCGGTAGCCCTTCGGCCCGTCCCGCTCGTCGAATTCTGCATACACGGCGCCGCTGGATTGCTTGGTCGCGCCGCGCGGAAGGACGAGGACGACCCAGTAGTCCTGGGGAAGCTCGAGCGGCGTCAGCTCGGTGCCGTCGCCCTGCCCGAGTTGCGGGCCCTGGGTGAGGAAGAACGGCAGGTCGGCTCCGAGCTTCGCCGCGAGTGTGTGCAGCTCGCCTGCGGGGAGCGGCTCGTCGAGGGTCTCGTTCGCAAGGCGGAGGGCTGTCGCCGCGTCGGAGCTGCCGCCCCCGAGGCCGGCCGCGACCGGAATCCGCTTCGTCAGACGCGCCTCCCAGCGGGGCGGGACGCCGGCCGCTGCCGCCAGCTCCTCGAGCGCCCCACGAACGAGCGTGTCCTCGGGAAAGCCGGTCACCCGGAGACGGGCCGCCGCAGCGACCGCGACCCGATCAGCGAGATCGAGACGCTGATAGACGGTCGTCAGCTCGTGCCTGCCGCGCGGCCTCGCCGGGCCCACGACGAGTGCGAGGTTCAGCTTCGCGGTCGCCGGTGCGCGCGTCATCCGAGCGCGTTTGCCAGCGCCACGAACTCGTCGGGCGAAAGCGCCTCGGCGCGCGTCGCAGGTTCGCGCCCGATCCGCGCCAGCGCCGCGGCCGCCTGCTCGCGGGAGACGAGCCCGGCCAGCTCGAGCGAGTTCGGCAGCTGCTTGCGGCGGTGCGCAAACGCGGCTCCGACAACGGCCTTGAGATGCGAATAGTCGGCTGGCAGCGCCCCGCGCCGGCGAAACGCGACCAGAGCGGAATCGACGTTCGGCCGCGGCCGGAACACGTTTCGCGAGACGGGATGAAACCCCGTTCGCTCGGCGGCCAGCTGGACGAGCACCGAGACCGCCCCGTACGCCTTCGTCTCCGGCTCGGCGAAGAAGCGATCCGCGACCTCGCGCTGCACCATCACGCACCAGAGGCCGATGCTCGGCAGGCCGTCGAGACTCTCCGCGACGAGCGGCGTCGCAACGTTGTACGGAAGATTGGCGACGAGCTTCGTCGGAGCCGGCTCTAGCGCGAACAGATCGAAGGTCAGAGCGTCGCCGATCCGCAGCTCGACGTTCGTGCGCCCGGCAAGCGCCTCGCGCAGGCCGGGCTCGAGCGACCGGTCGAGCTCGATCGCGTGCACAAGCGAGACACGCTCGGCCAGGTAGGTCGTGAGGACACCGCGCCCGGGGCCGATCTCGAGCACGACGTCGGAGCCGTCGAGCTCTGCAAGCCGGCCGATGACGCCGAGAATGTTCTCGTCGGCGAGGAAGTGCTGGCCGAACTCCTTTTTCGCTCTCGTGCTCACCGAGCCGGCGAGACGACCGGCAGCGAGAAGGCGTCGGTCGCGTTGGCCTCGATCTGGGCGGCGAGCTCTGCCGCGTCCTCGCCGCGAGCAGCCGCGAGCGCGGCGACCGTGTGGACGACGTTCGCAGGCTCGTTCGGCCGGCCTCGGCGCGGGACAGGCGCCAGGTAGGGACTGTCGGTCTCGGCCAGGATGCGGTTGGCCGGAACGCGTCGGGCAGCCTTGCGCAGCTCCTCAGCGCTCGGATAGGTGACATTGCCCGCGAAAGAGAGGTAGTAGCCGCGCTCGAGCGCGAGCTCGACGAGCCCCGGCGACGAAAAGCAGTGGAGGATGACCGGTTCCTCGAAGCCGGCCAGGGCAGCGCTGGTCTCCGAATCGGCATCTCGGTTGTGGATGACGACCGGTTTGCCGAGCTCACCGGCCAGCTCGAGCTGTGCTGCGAACAGGCTCCGCTGCCGGTCGTTCGGTGCCCAGTCGCGGTAGAAGTCAAGGCCGGTCTCGCCCACCGCGACGGCGCGCTCGTGCAAAAGCAGCTCGCGGAGCTCGGGGAGCCGTTCCGCCTCCGGCCCGCCCGCCTGGTGCGGATGGATCCCGAGCACGGCGTAGACACCGGGCTCGCAATCTGCAATCGCGAGCGCAGCCCGGCACGAATCGATGCCCGAGCCAATCGTGATCACTCGCTCGACACCCGCGACACGCGCGCGCGCGAGCAGCGCCTCCGGCGGCTCCTCGCACCCGTCGAGGTGCGCGTGGGTGTCGATCACGCGACGGCGGTTTCGAGCTCGACCCGCGGGAACAGCGGCTCGGCGGGAGCGATTCCTTCCGCGGCCGTCGTCCAGCCGTAGGCGACGCCTTCCCAGGCAAGGTCTTCGGCTTGGCCGAGCGCGCCGAGGATCCGGGGCGCAGTCTCGGGCAGGTACGCGGCCAGCGCGATCGCGATCGCGCGAAGACCGTCCGCGAGGTCATAGAGCGTCCGGTCGAGCTCTTCAGACCTGGTTGTGTCTTTTGCGAGCTGCCAGGGAGCACGCTCCTCGACGTAGCGATTCAACGAGCGGATGACGATCCAGATCGCCTCGAGCGCGCCGGACAGGTCGTACTTGTCCAGCCGCTCGGGTACCTCGCGCGCGAGCTCCGCGAGCTCGGCCCGGAACGGCGATTCCCACGCCGCCGGCACGATTCGGCCCTCGCGGTAGCGGGCGATCATCGCCGTGGTCCGCGAAAGCAGGTTGCCGAGATCGTTCGCAAGCTCGCGCTCGTAGCGCTGGTGCAAGTCGTCGACGGAAACAGTTGCGTCCTGGCCGAAGCGCGCCACACGAGCAATGTAGAAACGCAGTGCATCGACCCCGTAGAGGTCGACCAGCTCCAACGGTTCGATCACGTTCCCGCGCGACTTGGAGATCTTTTGATCGTCGATGACGAGATAGCCGTGCGCGAAGATCTGCTGGGGCACTTCATAGCCGGCGGCGAGCAAGAGGGCCGGCCAGAAGACGCAGTGGAAGCGCAAGATGTCCTTGCCGATCAGGTGGTGTGCAACGGGCCAGAACTCCTCGCGGAGATCCTCGCCCGGCCGCGCGTAGGTGAGCCCGCTCAGGTAGTTGATCAGCGCGTCGACCCAGACGTACACCACCTGCTGCGGGTCCCACGGAACCGGCACGCCCCACGGCTGGCCCGCGCGGCTGAGGCTGAAATCGCGGAGGCCGCCCTCGATAAAGCTGCGCGCCTCGTTGTAGCGGAAGTCGGGGAGAACGAATTCGGGCCGCTCGTCGTACAGGCGAAGCAACTGTTCCTGGAACCCCGAGAGCCGGAAGAACCAGTTCCGCTCCTCGATCCACTCTGGCTTGGTCCCGTGCTCAGGGCAAAGACCTTCAGGTGTGAGCTCGTCCTCGGTCTTGAACTCTTCGCACCCGATGCAGTACAGACCTGCGTAGGTGTCCTCGTAGATGTGGCCGTTGTCGTAGATCCGCTGGACGAACTCCTGGACGAAGCGGTGGTGCCCCTCATCGGTCGTGCGAATGAAGAAGTCGGGAGACGCGCCGACCCGACCCGGCAGCGGCCGCCAGTGATCCTCGACGAGCCGGTCGACGAACTCCTTCGGTTCGATACCGGCCTCCTCGGCCGCGCGCACGTTCCTTGAGGCATTCTCGTCCGTCCCGGTCAGGAAGAAGGTCTCGTCGCCGCGCTGGCGGTGATGGCGCACGAGGATGTCCGCGGCGATCGTCGTGTACGCGTGCCCGATGTGCGGGGTCGAGTTCACGTAGTAGATCGGGGTTGTCAGGTAGTAGCGCGACATTTGCGGCAATGATAGGCGCGGGGTCTGGCGAGACCGAGGCGGCCCGCCGCCGGCGCCGGACGACCGCGATGGCGCTTGCAATCGGCAGGAGCGTGGCCAGCCAAAGCCAGGCTGTGACGCGGACGGAGCGCTTCTCGGCACCCGTTGCCATCACTGAGCCGTTCGAGCCGCCTGATGCCACCGGCGTCTCGAGGCGGAGCCGCATCGCGGAGGTCGGCCGCGGCTCTTCCCCGCGGGCCGACCGAACGCCGGGTGCGGGAGTCGTCGCCGTGCGGACCCGCGCAGGCCGGCTTACCGGTGCACCGGTCTTGGCGGCCCGACTCGCAGCCGGCACTCGGACTGTCGCCGGGGCGGCGTGCCGAACGCGCCGGGCCGCCCCCGTCTGCTCGCCTAGCTGCAAAGCAGCGGGACGACTACGGTCGGGACGACCGGCAGACTGCGGTCGCCCCACGGTCGTCGAAGCCGCAGGGACGGCGAAGGCGGCCGGCCCGCTCGCGGCGGGCGAGGAGGCGGTCACTACGGGCGCGGGCGGAGCGGCCGTAGGCGAGGGCCCAGGTGTGGCCGGAGCAGCGGGCGCCGGAGCCGGCGTGCCGGCCGGCGCCGGGAGGAACAGCAGCGGGTCGACGTAGCCGTTCGGGTCCTCGGAGTGCCGGATGCCGAGGTGGAGGTATGGGACGTCGTGCTCGACCTCGCCGCTGGGCCCGACCGTGCCGACACTCGCGCCCTCGTCGACCGTGTCGCCGCGCCGAACGCTCGTCGAACCAAGATGCGTCAACGTCACCGAGTAGCCGTCGGCGGTCTGGATCGTCACAACTCTGCCACTCCCGGGGACGGTGCCGGCGAAGGAGACGGTGCCGCCCGAAGGTGCCAGGACTGGCTCTCCGGTCGGTGCGCCGATGTCGATTCCCCGGTGCTGGCCCGCGGCATACGGATCGTCGCCGAGGACGAACTTCTGGAGAACCGGGCCCTTGACGGGCCATGTCCACGCCCCCGCGCCAGGAACGATCACGAGCGCCGCCGCGACCACGACGATCAGAGCTCGCCGCATGTGTTTCCCTCCTTATTGTCTAAATTGCCAACAGAGCCACCATACCTGGGGTGGCCTTCGTTGTCAACTTGGACTACAGAGAGTGATCGTAGAGGCGCTTGCGCGGCAGCCCCGTGAGACGCGCCACGACCGCAGCAGCCCGGCTGCGGGCCACGCCCGCGGCGGCGAGCTCCGCTACCGCCTCGGCAGCCGAGGCGATGTCAGCCGGCTCGCCTTCGCTGCCGGGGCCGAGGACGAGGGTTATCTCACCCCTCGGGGGCTCGGCGAATTGCGCCGCGAGCTCGCGGGCACTGGCGCGCGCAACCTGCTCGTAACGTTTCGTCAGTTCGCGGCAGACGGCAAGCGGACGCTCCGGATCCACGGCGGCGAGCGATCGCAGCGTTGCCGGCAGCCTGCGCGGGGATTCGAAGGCGACCACAGGCCAGGGCCAGTGAGCGAACTCCTCCCACACCCGCCGCAGCGCCTGCTCGCTCCGCGGCAGGAAGCCGACGAACTGGTAACGCTCGCCTGCGAAACCGCTCGCGACGAGCGCGGTATCGACCGCGGAGGCACCGGGGAGAACCGTTACCGCGACGCCGGCCTCGAGCGCCGCGGTAACGAGCCGCGCCCCGGGATCGGAAATGCCCGGTAACCCCGCGTCGGAGACGAGCGCGATCCGCTCGCCGGCCTGAAGCCGCGGCAGCAACTCCGCGGTCCGGGCAGCCTCGTTGTGCTCGTGGTAGGAACGCAGATGCGCCCGAATCCCGTGGCGCACGAGCAGGCGTCGCGTGTGACGCGTGTCCTCGCAGAGGATGAGATCGGCCTCGGCGAGCTCGCGCAGCACACGCAGCGTGACGTCCTCGAGGTTGCCGATCGGCGTCGCGCAGACCGCGAGCATCAGCTCGCCGGGGCGAGCTCGTCGAAGGCGACGAGCGCAGCGCCGATCACGCCTGCCGCGGTGCCGAGCTCGGCGCGCACAATCTCGACCCGGTCGCGCGCAGGCGGGAGCGCCTCCCGCCGCATCGTCTCGCGGGCCGGTTCGAGCAGGAAGTCGCCTGCCGACGCAAAGCCGCCGCCAATCACGACGAGCTGGGGCCGAAAGATGTTCACGAAGCTGCCGATCGCAGCGCCGAGCATCCGGCCGATCCCGTCGAGGATCTCGATCGCGGTCGAATCCCCTTCGGCGGCCAGGCGGACGAGCCGGTGCGCGTCGACAGCCGGGCCGAACGCCTTCTGCGCGAGCTTCGCCGCCGCCGTACCGCTGACCAGCGCCTCGAGGTGCCCGCGCCCGGTGCAGGTCCCCTGGCAGGGAACGCCGTCGTAGATCAGGACTGTGTGGCCGAGCTCGCCGCCGTCGCGGAGCAGCTTGCCGTCGATCACCACCCCTCCGCCGACGCCGGTGCCAAGCGTGAGCATGACCATCGTCCGGGCGCCGCGCCCGGCGCCGACGCGGTGCTCGGCCAGCGCCGCGGCGTTGCCGTCGTTCTCGAGTGCGACCGGACGGTCGAGCCGTTTCGACAGCAAGTCCCTCAGGGCCACGTTCTGCAGCGGGACGTTTACGGAGCCGTCGACCCGCCCCTCCTGCTGGTCGATCCGCGAAGGCAGGCCGAAACCGACCGCCGCAACCGAGTCGTCGAGCAGCTCCTCCGCCGCAGCGCCGATCTCCTCGATCAGGCGATCCTGATCATCGAGCTCGGTGGCGCGCTCGCGGCGACGCTCGACCTCGCCGGCCGGATCGACGATCCCCGCGAGGATCTTCGTCCCCCCCACATCCACTCCTACGACTCGCTGATCAGCCACGTTTCGCGGAAGGTACGTAACCGGCACGCGTCGCGTGGCTACCATGCCGCCGAATGTCCGCTCCTCGCGGAGAGAAGCCGTATCGCGTCTATCGCGGCGGCCGCGTCAAAGGCAAGGTCCCGACGATCCCGCGACCGACGCGCGACCGCGGCGGCGACGGAGACGGGCGCCGCGACTACCGCGGCCCTGGGGCGAAGCAGCCGAAGACCGGCATTCGCGGGTGGAGCTGGAAGCGCTGGACGGCCCTGTCTGTCCTCGTTCTCTTCCTCGTCTTCGTCATCTGGGTGATCGCCGGGTATCTGTCATTCCGCAGCGGCGTCAAGGACGCGAACAAGCGCTTGCCCGAGTCAGCCCGGCTGGCGCTCGCTCCCGACAACGGGATGATTCTCTCGCACGCGACCGACATCCTCCTGCTCGGCACCGACCACTCGCTCAACGCGTCGCGCGCGTCCGACCGGCATTCGGACTCGATCCAGATCCTCCGCACCGACCCGAAGCACCACAAGCTCTTCTACCTTTCGATCCCGCGCGACCTCCGCGTCCCGGACATCCCCGGCCACGGACCCGACAAGATCAACGCGGCCTTCCAGATCGGGGGAGCACACCTCGCCATACGGACCGTGCACGAGTACACCGGCCTGCCGATCAACCACGTGGTCGTCGTCAACTTCCACAGCTTCGCCAAGCTGATCGACAAGCTCGGCGGCGTCGACATCAACGTTCCTGAGCCGATCCTCTCGAACAAGTTCGACTGCCCTTACTCGACCAACGCACGCTGCGAGCGCTGGAAGGGTTGGCGCTTCCGGAAGGGCGTGCAGCACATGAGCGGCTACCGCGCCCTCATCTACTCGCGCGTTCGCGAGAACATGCTCAATCCAGCCGACAGCGACATCACACGAGGCGCGCGGCAGCAGGAGGTGCTGCAGGCGCTGATGTCGAAGCTCTCGGGCGCGAGCACCTTCTTCAAGCTGCCCTTCATCGGCGGCGACCTGATGAAGCCGCTAGCGACGGATCTGTCGCCGACCGAGCTGATGCAGATCGGCTGGCTGAAGTTCCGCTCTGGGACAACCCTCCATTGCCGGCTCGGCGGCCGGGCCGACGGCGGCTACATCGATCCGAGCGAGGACAACGCAGCGGTGATCGCGATGGTCAAGGGCGAGTCGGCTCCGCAACCGCCGCCGCCGAACGGCGACACGTACCCGCCGGGCTGCTACGTCAACAGGTTGCCGCCGGGAGGCTAGGTTTCGGCCGTCTTGGTCTCGGGCTTCTTGTCCGAGTCCTTCTTCGAGCCCGAGTCCGAGTCACCGCCGGCGCCGTCCGTCGACTGCTCCTTCTTGCGCGAGCCGCGCCCGTAATCCGTGGAGTAGAACCCCGAGCCCTTGAAGTGCACCGCGACCGGGTAGAGGACACGCTCGACGGGGCCCTCATCGCAGATCTCGCACTTCGCAGGCGCCGAGTCGCCCATCCGCTGAAAGAGCTCGAAAACGTGTCCGTTCGGACAACGGTACTCGTAGATAGGCACGTTCTGACAGTAGCAGCGGGTCCTTTCGGCACCGGCCTGTCAATCCACGGCCGCGCGCCCCTCCGTGCGCTCGAGCTCGACCAGCTCGCGGTAGCACGGAGCATCCTCGAATGCGGCCAGCCCGGCTCGCGGAGGGCGCTTCGCGGCGGCGCGGCGGCGGCGGGCGGCAGCCAGCACGGCAGAGGCTCCGAGCAGCCCGCCGAGCACGAACGTCCGCACGCGATCGCTGCGTCGTTGCCCGTCCATGGGACGATTGTACGGCGATGCCTCGCTTCGTCCTCTGCACGCTCGGCGACCTGCTGCTCGATGTGATCGTTCGCCTCCAGCAGCCCTTGGAGCCGGGCACCGACGCCACGGCGGAGACCCGGACGGGCGCGGGCGGGCAGGCGGCCAACGTTGCTGCCTGGGCGGCGGCGCTCGGCGCCGAGGCGCGGTTCGTCGGCAAGCGGGGCGACGATCCGGCGGCGACGCTCGCGGCCGGCGAGCTCGCCCGGCTCGGCGTCACGGTCTTCGGCCCGGTCGCCCTGGGGCGAAACGGCGTCGTCGTCTCGATCGTCGGCGAGGCGGGCGAGCGGGCGATGGCGAGCGACCGCGGGGTGGCGCCGACGTTGTCGGCCGACGAGCTCGAGCCTGCCTGGTTCGAAGGCGCCACTCACCTTCATCTCTCCGGCTACAGCCTCATGTCTTCTCCGATCGACGGAGCTGCCGCGCGTGCGGCCGGGCTCATACGCGCCGGGGGCGGCGCGGTCAGCGTCGACCTGGCCTCGTGGAAGGTGATCGCCGAGTTCGGGGCGGATCGCCTCCGTCGGGTGCTGCGCGAGCTCGGCCCGGAGCTCGTCTTCGCAAACGAGGAGGAGCGCGCGGAGATCGGGCCGGGCGCTGCATTCGAGGCGACGTGGGTCTTGAAGCGTGGCGCCGCCGGCGCCGCGATCGAGCGCGACGGCGAGAGGTCCGACTTTCCGGCCGTGCCCACGGAAGTGGTCGACACGACCGGCGCAGGCGACGCGTTCGCAGCGGGCTATCTCGTGGGAGGGGTCGAGCTCGCGCTCGAGACGGCCGCGCGGTGCGTCGCGAGCCTCGGGGCGACCCCGTGATCCAGCTCACGCCCGAGGTGGGTGACGCGCTCGACTCCGGGCGGGCGGTCGTCGCGCTCGAGACCACGCTCGTCGCCCATGGCTTTCCCGCCGGCGAAGGGCTCGACGTCGGGGTCGAGGCCGAGCGGCGAGTTCGGGAGGCGGGTGCGGTACCGGCAACGGTTGGCGTCCTCGACGGCCGGGTACAGGTCGGCCTCGACGCCGGCGAGCTCGAGCGCTTCGCAGCGGCCGGTGAATCGGCGCGCAAGGCGGGTCCCCGCGACCTGGCCGTCTGCGTCGCGGCGGGCGTGCTCGGCGCGACGACGGTCGGCGGGACGCTCGCCGCCTGCTCCGCAGCCGGCATCCGCTTTCTGGGAACGGGCGGAATCGGCGGCGTCCATCGGGGCTTCGCGGAGCACCCGGACGTCTCCGCCGACCTCGGCGAGCTAGCCCGGGCCTCCGTGCTCGTCGTCTCGTCGGGGGTCAAGTCGCTGCTGGACGTGACGGCGACGCTCGAGGTCCTGGAGGCGCTCGGGGTGCCGGTGCTGGCGTGGCAGGCGCAGACTCTGCCGCTCTTCTATACGGCGGCCGGCGGCCCGCCTGCTCCGGCGACGGTCGCCACGGCGCACGACGCCGCCGCGATCGCGGGCGCCCACTGGTCGCTCGACCGCGCCGGGTTGCTGCTCGCGCGTCCCCCCGCCGAGAGCCTCGAGGTCGAGCCGCTGATCGAGACGGCGCTCGCCGAGGCGCGCACGAGGCAAGTGACGGGGCAGGCAGTGACCCCGTTCGTGCTCGCCGCGATCCACCGGCAGACGGGCGGAGAGAGCATCCGAATCAACAAGCGGCTGATCGCCGACAACGCCGCGCTCGCGGCGGAGGTCGCCGTCGCCTATGCGGACCGTTAGTCCAGCGCGCTCAGAAACTCGTCGATCGTCAGCGCGGTCAGCGTCTGCAGCTTTGCGCTCCCGCGGGCGCCGAGCGCGACCGAGACCCTTGCGATCGTCGCGGCATCGGGCGCCTCGACGACGTTGACGAAGTCGAACGGCCCGAGCGTCGCCCACTGGTGCAGCACCCGGGCACCGAGCTCCTCGACGTCGTTATTGACCTCTCGCAGCCGGGCCGGGTTCGACTTGAGCGTCTGGACCCCCTGCGCGGTCAGGCTGGACAGCAGGATGTACGTCGGCATTGCGCCTCCTCCGTCGGGGCGCCGAGCCTACACGCGCAACCTGGTCGTAATAAAGGAGCGCACCGCCGAGGAAGAGGAGCGGCGAGATGACGAGGACCGAGACGAAGGCCGAAGCGCGCAGAGCCGCCGTGCCGGCGGAGCGGAGCGTGAAGAAGAGGACGTAGGCCGTCAGTAGCCCGACGAGCGCCAGTGTCGCCAGCGAGCCGATCGAGTGCGCCAGGTCGACGCGTGCGAGCTCGAACGCGCGGGTGTACGAGCGGCGTCGCTCGAGCGTGATCGCCGGGACGATCAGGCCGGCAAACCCCAGCCAGATTACGGCTGGCAGCAGTCCGAGAATGCCAAGCAAGCCGAGCAGGACGATCGCGGGAGCCAGGGTGAGCGTTCCGAACGCGACGGCTTCCGCAAGTCGCCGGCGCGGTATCCGCTCACCGGCGACGACCCCGGTCGCGAGCGCGAACGAGAGGCTCGCGGCCGCCGCCGCCACCGTGAAGGCGAGGGCCAGCCGGACAGCGCCCGGCGACTCCGCGAGGGCCAGCCCCGCGGCGGCGGGTGCGACACCAAGGGCCAGCGAGCGCCAGAAGCGGCTCCCGTAGAGCCGGATCGTCTCGGCAACGAGCTGGCCGACCGTGCGCGTTGCCGGCGGTAGCGGCGGGGGTGCCTGCTGTGGCTCGCGGCGCCTCTTCTGGCGTGCCATCGCTCCACGAACCTACCCGTTCCTACCTGCCCATTCCTCTGTACACGCGAGACCAGGGTCTCCACCACTCCCGCCCACCGACAGGCTAAAGCGAAAACCGTGACGCGTGTGAGACGTATCTGTCACAAAGGTGGAACAAGCGCTAGCGTCAGAGCATGCGCCAAACACGTCCCAGAGCCGCCCAATGACCATCGCTCCGTCCACGCCGACCAAGGAGCGCCCCACGCGCGACACCGGTGGCCGGACCGGCGATGCCTGGCGCGTGATCGTGCTCAACGACAACCACAACACCTTCGAAGGCGTCGCCGCCGCACTGGCGCGAGTGCTTCCCGGCGTCGGCTTCGACCAGGGTATGACGCTTGCGAACAGGATCCACAACACCGGCCAGGCCGTCGTCTGGTCGGGTCACCGGGAGCCCGCGGAACTGTACTGGGAGGGCCTGAAGGAGCTCGGCCTGACGATGCGCCGCTCGAGCGGTAGAACTCCAGCCGTGTCTTACAGCGTCTTCCATCCAGGCGAGCTCGAGCTCGTCGACCGCGGCGACGGCAGCGGTCGTGCGCTCGCGTCGATCTCGGATCGGCTCGAACACACGCGCGCGAAGTTCTGGCGGTACCCGCCCGGGACGCGGGGCAAGCGCCACGCCGAGCACCTTCAAGAAGAGGTCTTCGTCGTGCTCGAAGGGAGCGCAGCGATCGACCTCGGCGATCCACCCGAACGCCACGAGCTACCGCGCGGCTCGGTCTGCGTGGTTCAGCCCGGCACACCCCTTCAGCTGAGGAACGACGGTGAAGACGACGTGCTCTTCTTCATCGTCGGCGCGCCGCCCGAGGAGGGCGGCGCCGACTACCTGCCGGACGTGCTCTAAGCGGCAGCCGGCTCGCGCTCACCCGCCTTCTCGAACACGACCTCTCCGTCCCTCGCATCGACCCGCACGGTGTCGCCCTCGGCGAACTCGCCCTCGAGCAGCCGCAGCGCCAGCGGATTCTCGACCAGCCGCTGCAGCGCGCGCTTCAGCGGCCGCGCGCCGAAGGCCGGGTCCCAGCCGGCCTCGGCGACGAGCTCCTTGGCCTCGTCGGTCAACTCGAGCCCCAGCCCGCGCTCGGCCAGCCGCTCGCGCAGTCGCGTGAGCTGCAGCTCGACGATCTCGCCCAGCTGCTCGCGCGAGAGCGAATTGAACACGACGATCTCGTCGATCCGGTTCAGGAACTCGGGCCGGAAGCGCTCGCCTAGCGCGTCGGCCGAGCGGATGTTCGAGGTCATGATGATGACGGTGTTTCGGAAATCGACTGTGCGGCCCTGGCCATCGGTCAGGCGGCCGTCGTCGAGGATCTGCAGCAGCACGTCGAAGACCTCGTTGTTCGCCTTCTCGATCTCGTCGAGCAGGACGACGCAGTAGGGGCGGCGCCGGACCGCCTCGGTCAGCTGGCCGCCCTCCTCGTAGCCGACGTAGCCGGGCGGAGCGCCGACGAGCCGGGCGACGGTATGCCGCTCCTGGTACTCGGACATGTCGAGCCTGACCATGGCGCGCTCGTCGTCGAACATGAACTCGGCTAGGGCCCGCGCCAGCTCCGTTTTCCCCACTCCCGTCGGGCCGAGGAAGATGAAGGAGCCGATCGGCCGGTTCGGGTCTTGCAGGCCGGTGCGGGCGCGGCGCAGCGCGTTGGCCACGGCCTCGACCGCCTCCTCCTGGCCGACGATGCGCTCGTGCAGCCGCTCCTCCATGTGGATCAGCTTCTCGGTCTCGCCCTCGAGGAGCCGTGAGACGGGGATGCCCGTCCAGCGCGCGACCACCTCGGCGACGTCGTCCTCGTCGACCTCCTCCTTCACCATCGGCTCGCCCTCGGGAATCGCCCCGTCACGCTCGGCCAGCTCGTGCTCGAGCTCCGGCAGCTCGCCGTAGCGGACCTCGGCGACGCGCTGGAGGTCGCCGGCCCGCTCGGCGCGCTCGGCCTCCGACTTGAGCTCGTCGATGCGCGACATGACCTGCTTGACGCGCTCGAGCGCCTCCTTCTCTTTCGACCAGCGCGCGGCGAGCCCGTCACGGCGCTCCTTCGCCTCGGCCAGCTCGCGCTCGACCGGCTCCCGCGTTTCCTTCGACTCCTTGCCCATCGCGGCGAGCTCGATCTCGAGCTGGCGCACCCGGCGGTCGGCCTCGTCGAGCTCGAGCGGCGATGAGTCGATCTCCATCCGCAGGCGCGAGGCGGCCTCGTCGACCAGATCGATCGCCTTGTCGGGCAGCTGCCGGTCGGCGATGTAGCGGTCGGATAGAACCGCCGCTGCGACCAGCGCCGCGTCGCGGATTCGGACGCCGTGGTGCGCCTCGTAGCGCTCCTTCAGGCCGCGCAGGATCGCGATTGTGTCGGAGACGGTCGGCTCGCCGACGAAGACCGGCTGGAACCGCCGCTCGAGCGCCGCGTCCTTCTCGATGTGCTTGCGGTACTCATCGAGCGTCGTCGCGCCGATACAGCGCAGCTCGCCGCGCGCGAGCATCGGCTTGAGCATGTTCGCCGCGTCGACCGCGCCTTCGGCCGCACCCGCGCCGACGATCGTGTGCAGCTCGTCGATGAAGAGGATCAGCTCGCCCTCGGCGTTCTTGATCTCGGTCAGCACGGCCTTCAGCCGCTCCTCGAACTCGCCGCGGTATTTGGAGCCGGCGAGCATTGCGCCGATATCGAGCGCCCAGACGCGCTTGCCCTTCAGGCCTTCCGGCACATCGCCGGCGACGATTCGCTGGGCGAGGCCTTCGACGATCGCGGTCTTGCCGACCCCCGGATCGCCGATCAGGACTGGGTTGTTCTTCGTCCGCCGCGAGAGCACCTGGATCACGCGCCGGATCTCTTCGTCGCGGCCGATGACGGGGTCGAGCTTGCCCTGCTCGGCGAGCTCCGTCAGGTCTCGGCCGAACTTCTCCAGCGCCTGGTAGGTGCCCTCGGGATCCTGGGAGGTGACGCGCTGGCCGCCGCGGACGGCTTTGATCTTCGTCTCCAGCTGCTCGCGGGGGACAACGTCGAGCGCGAGCAGCAGGTGCTCGGTCGAGACGTAGTCGTCCTCGAGCTTCCGCGCCTCCTCGAACGCCTGGTCGAGCACGCGCGAGAAGGCGGCGCCGACCTGGGGCTGCTGCGCCGCCCCCTGCGTCGAAGGCTTCGTGCGCAGGCCCGCCTCGGCCTCGGCGCGCAGCGAGTCGGGATCCGGCACCAGCTCGCGCGGCAACTCCTGGTCGAGCAGTGCGAGCACGAGGTGCTCGGGGTAGAGCTCCGGGTTGCCCATCCGGCGCGCAAGCTCCTGCGCGGCCGCGACGGCCTCCTGCGATTTCAAGGTCAGTTTGTTGAAGTCCATGCGTCCTTTCAGGCCATGTCTGGGGTCAGAGCGCTCATCGAGTCCTCGTCGGAACCGGCCGCGGTGCCTGGTAGAGGACGAGGTCGCGCCGGTACTGCTTGTGGACGTTCTGAATCTCTTCGCGCATCTGGCGCTCGAGCCGCTCGAGCCGCTCGTGCGCCCTGCGCAGCTCGTCCTCGAGCCGCAGCACGACCTCGACGCCGGCGAGGTTGAGTCCGAGCTCGGTCGTCAGCCGCTGGATCAGGCGCAGGCGCTCGAGATCGGCCTCGGAATAGAGGCGGGTGTTCCCGCGCGTCCGTTTCGGGCTGACGAGGCCCTTGTTCTCGTAGATCCGCAGTGTCTGAGGGTGCATGCCGACGAGCTCGGCCGCGATCGAGATCATGTAGCGGGGACGGTCGTCCATCACCGGTCCTCCTCGCTGCGAGCGGGCCCCCACATGCGCTCCATGACTGCTTCGCCGGCCTCGTATGCGGTCAGCCCGAGCCGCCTGCGCGCCACGTACGCGCGCACGTCGAAGTACGCGCAGGCGCCGACGAAGATGGCGACGATGAGCCACAAGAGCGGCCGGTCCCATTTCGCCCCGGCCGCGAGCAGAACGACGTAGAGCATCCCCGCGTTCAGCAGCGTGCCAACCGGCGAAAGCGACCAGACGAGCACATGGGTGACGGCCCGCCTCACGAGAACAGCGCCTCCCGTGGATCGCCGTGGGACTGCTTCTGGAGCTCCTCGAGCAGCTCGCGCTCGCGCTTCTTCAGCTTCTTCGGCACCTCGACCTTGACGCGCGCGAGCAGGTCGCCGCGGCCGGAGCCCTTCAGCCTCGGCGCCCCCCTGCCCTTGACGCGCAGCAGCGTTCCGTCCTGCGTGCCGGGCTTCACCTTGACCGAGACTGCGCCGTCAGGGGTCGGCACCTCGACTGTCGCGCCGAGCGCGGCCTCCGAGAACGTGACCGGGAGATCGACGATCAGATCGTCGCCGCGGCGCTCGTACAGCTTCGACGGCTGGACACGAGTGACGACGTAGAGGTCGCCCGCCTCGCCTCCCGCGAAGCCGGCCTCGCCCTTGCCCTTCAACCGGATGCGGGTGCCGTCCTTGACGCCCGCGGGAATCTTGACCGTGTAGCGCTTCGTCCGGCGCTCGCGGCCCGAGCCGCCGCAGTGCGGGCACGGGTCCTCGATCACGGTCCCGTTGCCATGACAGCGCGGGCAGGGCTGCGAGAGAGCGAAGAAGCCCTGGCTCTCCGCGACGACGCCGCGTCCGTGGCACTCCGGGCAGATCTTCGGCGCCGTCCCGGGCTTCGCACCGGAGCCGTGGCACTCCGAGCACGCCGTCTCCAGCGTCACCGGAATCTTCGTCTCGACGCCCTTCAGCGAGTCCTCGAAGGAGAGGTTGACCTGAACCTCGACATCGCTGCCGCGCTGGGCGCGCGAGGTCCGGCCGCCGGCGGGCCGACCGCCGCGGCCTCCGAAGAGACCGCCGAAGAGGTCGCCGAGATCACCAAGATCGCCGACGTTGAAGTCGCCGAAGTTGACGTTGCCGCCCTGGAAGCCGCCGCGCCCGTTCGCCGAGCCGAAGGTGTCGTACTGCTTGCGCTTCTCGGGATCGGAGAGCAGGTCGTAGGCGCCCTGGACCTCCTTGAAGCGCTCCTCGGCGGACGCGTCCCCCGGATTGCGGTCCGGGTGGTACTCGCGCGCGAGCTTGCGGTAGGCCTTCTTGATCTCCTCGGCGGACGCTCCCTTGGCGACGCCGAGGATCTCGTACGGGGACCTAGGAGTCGTCGTCGCCATTCGCTTCCTTCGCGGCGGCGACCACGACCCGCGCCGGGCGCAGGACGCGGTCGCCGAGCCGGTAGCCCTTTTGCAGAACCTCGATCACGCTGCCCTCGTCCGCCTCGGAGGGCTGCGAGAGCAGGGCCTCGTGGACGTGCGGGTCGAACTTGCCGTCGGTCTCGATCTCGGCGAGACCCTCGCGCTCGAGCGCGGACGCCAGCTGGCGGTGCACCAGCCGCACGCCCTCCTCGAGCTTGGCCTCCTCGTGCTCCTCGGCCGCCTCGAGCGCGCGCTCGAGGTCGTCGACGATCGGCAGCAGCTCCTTCACGAGCCGCTCGGCCGCCCGGCTCGACAGGGCCGCCTGTTCGCGCGCGACCCGCTTGCGGTAGTTCTCGAACTCCGCCGCGAGCCGCTTGAGATCGTTCAGATGGGTTTCCGCCTCAGCCTCCGCGGAGGCGAGCCGCTGTTCGAGCGACTCGCCCTCCGCCTCAGGCTGCTCCTCGAACTGGTCGAGTTGTTCGCGAGCCGGATCCGTCATTAGGAGGTCTTCGCCTCCTCGTCGACGATCTCGGCGTCCTCGATCACCTCGTCGTCCGAGCCCCCGGCGCCGTCGCCGTCAGCGCCGGCCGTGGAAGCCTGCTGCGCAGCGCTCGCCTGCGCGTAGACCGCCTCCGCGAGCTTCTGCGCGGCCTCCTGGAGCGCCTCCGTCTTCTGCCGGATCTCGTTGACGTCCGAGCTCTCGAGCACGCCCTTGAGCTCCATCACGCGACCCTCGATCGTCGAGGCGTCCGCCTCGTCGAGCTTGTCGCGGTGCTCGTTGAGCGTGCGCTCGGTCTGGTAGGCGAGGCTCTCCGCCGCGTTGCGCGCGTCTGCGAGCTCGCGCAGGCGGTGCGCCTCGTCGGAGTGGGCCTCGGCCTCGCGGATCATCCGCTCGACCTCCTCCTGCTTCAGGCCGGAGCCGCCCTCGATCCGGATCTTCTGCTCGTTGCCTGTGCCGAGATCCTTCGCCGACACGTGGATGATTCCGTCCGCGTCGATGTCGAAGGTGACCTCGATCTGCGGCATTCCGCGCGGCGCCGGCGGGATACCGACGAGCTGGAACTTGCCGAGCGTCTTGTTGTAGAGCGCCATCTCGGACTCGCCCTGGAGAACGTGCACCTCGACCGAGGGCTGGTTGTCCTCCGCGGTCGTGAAGACCTCGGACTTCTTCGTCGGGATGGTCGTGTTGCGCTCGATCAAGCGCGTGAAGACGCCGCCCTTGGTTTCGATCCCGAGCGACAGCGGCGTCACGTCGAGCAGGAGCACGTCCTTAACCTCGCCGCGCAGCACGCCGGCCTGGATCGCGGCGCCAACGGCCACGACCTCGTCCGGGTTGACGCCCTTGTGGGGATCCTTGCCGATCAGGTCGCGCACCTTGTCGACGACGGCGGGCATGCGGGTCATGCCGCCGACGAGAACGACGTGGTCGATTCCAGAGGCCTCGATGCCTGCGTCCGCGAGCGCCTGCTTGGTCGGACCGACGGTGCGGTCGAGCAGGTCGGCGGTCAGCTCGTTGAGCTTCGCGCGCGTCAGCTGCAGGTCGAGGTGCTTGGGCCCCTCCTGCGTCGCGGTGATGAACGGCAGGTTGATCTGCGTCGCCATCGTCGACGACAGCTCGATCTTCGCCTTCTCGCCGGCCTCGTAGAGCCGCTGGAGCGCCATCTTGTCCTGCGACAAGTCGATCCCCTGCTCGCGCTTGAACTCGGCGACCATCCAGTCGACGACCGCCTTGTCGAAGTTGTCGCCGCCGAGGTGGTTGTCCCCGTTGGTCGACTTGACTTCGAAGACGCCCTCGCCGAGCTCCAGCACCGAGACGTCGAACGTCCCGCCGCCGAGGTCGAAGACGAGGATCGTCTGGTCCTCGCCCTCCTTGTCGAGCCCGTACGCGAGCGAAGCCGCGGTCGGCTCGTTGATGATCCGGAGGACGTTGAGGCCGGCGATCTTGCCGGCGTCCTTGGTCGCCTCGCGCTGCGCGTTGTTGAAGTACGCGGGCACGGTGATCACCGCGTCGTCGACGGACTCGCCGAGATAGGCCTCGGCGTCCGCCTTCAGCTTCTGGAGGATCATCGCGCTGATCTCCGGCGGCGCGTACTCCTTCCCGGAGGCCTTGACGCGGACGTCCCCGTTCGGCCCTTCGACGACCTCGTAGGGGACGATCTTCATCTCCTCCGAGACCTCGCCGAACTTGCGGCCCATGAAGCGCTTGATCGAGAAGATCGTGTTCTGCGGGTTCGTCACCTGCTGGCGCTTCGCGGGCGCGCCGACGAGCCGCTGAGCGTCACTGGTGAACGCGACGACGGACGGGGTCGTGCGCCCGCCCTCGGCGTTCGGAATCACGGTCGGCTCGCCGCCCTCGATCACGGCCATGGCCGAGTTGGTTGTGCCGAGGTCGATACCGATTGTCTTTGCCATGCTTGGTTTCTCCTTGTCTCGCTTGCTTCCCTGGCTGAGAAAATCTAAGTCTGAGTGTATCAATGCTTGCGCCCGCAAGCAAACGTAGGATTCCGGCCGTGGATCCGCGGATCGAGGCCTACGCGAACTTGCTTGTCGAGCGCTCGCTGGACGTGCAACCTGGGTGGCAGGTCTGGATCAACTCCTCGGCCCTGGGCCGGCCGCTCGTCGAAGAGGTCGTCCGCCTGATCGCCCGCCGCGGCGCCTACCCGCTCGTTCGCATCGGCGGGGCTGGGATGGAAGACGTCCCCTTCGAGGAGATCTGGGCGCTCGAGGCGCCTGAGGAGGCGCTGGCCGAGGTCGCACCTGCCGACCGTCACGCCTGGGAGACGATGGACGCCTGGATGAACATCGGCGCGCCGGAGAACACGGCCGCGGGACTTGCGCTCTCTCCCGAGCGGCGGGCGCTGATCGCGAAGGCGCGCTACGCGATGCGCACGCGCCGCCTCTCCGATGAGATCCCGTGGGTCGCCTGCCGATTCCCGACACCGGCGCTCGCCCAGGACTCGCGGATGTCGCTCACCGAGTTCGAGGACTTCCTCTATGGGGCCTGCCTGCGCGACTGGGATGCCGAGGGCGAGCGGATGGCGAAGATCAAGGAGCGGTTCGACCGTGCCTCGGAGGTCCGGATCGTCGGCGCGGGCACGGACTTGACGCTCAGCCTCGAAGGCCGCGAGGGCGAGGTCGACGCCGGCCACTCGAACCTGCCGGGTGGCGAGGTCTACTTCTGCCCGGTCGAGGACACGACCGAAGGCGTCGTCCACTTTTCCGAGTTCCCGGCCTTCCAAGAGCCGAACGAGATCGAAGGAGTCCGGATGGTCTACCGAGGCGGCCGCGTCGTCGAGGCCTCGGCCAGCCGCGGCGAGGACGTCCTCTTCGAGACGCTCGACCGCGACGACGGCGCCCGCGTCCTCGGCGAGCTCGGGATCGGCTGCAACCCCGGCATCCAGCGCTACATGAAGAACACGCTGTTCGACGAGAAGATCGACGGCACGGTGCATCTCGCGATCGGCGCCGGCTTCCCGGCGCTCGGCGGCAAGAACGAGAGCGTCGTCCACTGGGACATGGTCAAGGACCTGCGCCCGGGCGGGCAACTCCTGTGCGACGGCGAAGTCGTGCAGCAGAACGGTCGCTGGCTGATCTGACCGTCGCGGCGACCGGCTCACGGCCGGAGCGCTTGCGTGCTTCGAAGTGAACTGTCCACTCGGACTGGCGCAAACGGTCATGGCAGCTGAAACAAGGGTGTGCCGTTTCGTCCACAGAAACGTCCCGTCGGGACAGGGAGGCGCCTACCACGCGCGTACGGTGGACTCGTGAGCGGTCGCCTGCCACGCAACGTCTTTCCCGACGGCACCTACCACGTCGGCACGCGCGGGGTGGACGGAACGCCGATCTTCCGCAGCGATGACGACCGCCGCTTCTTCCTGCGCCTCTTCGCGGACGTGGTGCAACGCCACGACTGGCTCGTCCACGTCTTCTGCCTGATGACCAATCACTACCACTTGGTCGTCGAAGCCCTCCGCGACGAGCTCTCGGCAGGCTGCCACCGCCTCAACGGCGTCTACGCGCAGACCTTCAACCGCCGCTACCGCCGAACAGGCCACCTGTTCGGCGACCGCTTCTGGTCGGGCCTGATCGAAGACGACGAAGAGCTGCGGGACACCTGTGACTACGTCCTCGCGAACCCAGTCCGGGCCGGGCTCTGCGGGCAGCCCGCCGAGTGGCCCTGGAGCGGAAGCCGGACTGAGCGCACCGCCTGGCGGATCGTGGCGCGCTGACCCGGCAGGCGAGCACGCGCGAAGCCGCGCCGCCCCAGCCCTAGACCGGCTCCGTCCCCTCCTCGCCCTGGTGCGGGCTCGGCTCGTTCTCGACCTCGTCGGGCTCGGCTTCCTCGTCCATTCGCCGCTGGGTTGGATTGCGGCCCCGCTCGTCAATGTCTTCCTCGCCGCTGTCGGTCTTCCAGTCGGTGTCGCTCATGCCCCTCGCTCTTCCGCACCTGCCAGCTCGCGAAACGCGGCTAGTCTCTCCGCGATGGAGCCGCTGCGCGATTCCTGGGGACGCGAGATCAGATCAGTGCGGGTCTCGGTTACCGACAAGTGCAACTTTCGCTGCCGCTACTGCATGCCGGCGGAGGGACTCGAATGGCTCGAACGCGACGAGCTGCTGAGCTTCGAGGAGATCGAGCGGCTCGTGCGCGTGCTCGCGAGCATGGGCGTCGACGAGGTGCGGCTGACTGGCGGCGAGCCGCTGGTCAGGCGCGACCTGCCCGTCCTCGTCCGGATGCTCGCCGGCACGCCCGGCGTCCGCGACCTCTCGCTGACGACGAACGGCGTCCTCCTCGACCGCTTCGCCGGCCCGCTGGTCGAGGCCGGCCTCCGGCGCCTCAACGTCTCCCTCGACTCGCTCTCGCACGTCCGCTTTGCCGAGATCACACGCCGAGACGCGCTCGACCGCGTCCTCGCCGGCCTCGAGGCCGCGGAGCGCCACCCTGAGCTGCGACCGATCAAGGTCAATTGCGTCGCGATCCGGGGATTCACGGAGGAGGAAGTGCCTGCCCTCGCCGAGCTCGCGCGCCGCAAGCCCTACGTCGTCCGCTTCATCGAGTTCATGCCCCTGGACGCCGACCAGGCCTGGAAGGGCGACGACGTCCTGACCGGCGGCGAGATCCGTGCGCTGATCGAGGAGCGATGGCCGCTCGAGGAGCTGCCGGCGAAGCCGTCGTCGACCGCGCGGCGCTTCCGCTTCGCCGACGGCGCCGGCGAGATCGGCTTCGTCAACCCGGTCTCCGAGCCGTTCTGCTCGACCTGCGACCGCATCCGTCTGACCGCGGACGGGCAGCTGCGAACCTGCCTGTTCTCGCGCCGCGAATGGGATCTGAAGAGCCCGCTCCGCGACGGCTCCTCGGACGAACGGCTCGAGGAGCTGATCCGTTTCGCGGTCGCCCACAAGGAGCTCAAGCACAAGATCAACGATCCGGGCTTTGTGCGCGCATCGAGGTCGATGAGCCAAATCGGCGGTTAATTCCGGCGAAATCCAGGGAATTTCGGGAGAGCCGGTCGGATCTTTAGAATCGACCGGTCTCGAGATGACGACGCTTGCAGCAGTCGGACGCCGGGTGCTCCCACGCGGGTGGGGCGATCTCGGCAAACAGCTCGCCATTTGGTTCGGGTTCCTGTTCGCCTACCAGGCGGCGCGCGGCATCGCCGACCGTAACCCGCCCAAGGCGTTCGACAACGGGCTGAAGGTGATCGGCTTCGAGCGGCACATACACGGGCTGGTCGAGCTCTCGTTCCAGCGCTTCGTCGACTCCTCGCAGTTCCTGATGAACCTCGCTTCCTGGACGTACTGGAACTCGGAGTTCACGGTCGTCGCTCTCGCGCTGCTCTGGGTTTATCTCCGCCGCCACGAGGCCTTCATCCGCTTCAGGAACGCGATCCTGCTCGCCAACGTGATCGGCCTCGTCGGCTACGTGCTGCTGCCGACGGCCCCGCCGCGGATGTTCCCGGACTTCGGCTTCGACGACACGCTCTCGCAGTTCGCGAGCCTCAACCACGGCAGCGGGTTGGTCAACTTCTTCGCGAATCCCTACGCGGCGATGCCGAGCCTGCACGCGGCGGATGCGCTGATCGTCGGGCTCGTCCTCTTCGCCGTCTGCCGCAATTGGTTCGCGAAAGCCGTCTGGGCGCTCTGGCCCGGCTGGGTCTGGTTCTCGGTCATGGCCACGGGGAACCACTTCTGGCTCGACGTTCTCGCCGGCGTCTTCGTCGCCCTCCTGTCGCTCGGGATCGTCTACGGACGGCCGCTGAGACGCATCCGGTTAAGGCCAAGCGCCGCTTAGCGGCGCGGATCGACCGCTCGCCGATTTTGGGAAAACCACCCCGAAGGGAGGCTGCTACGGTCCGGCACGTGAACCGAACCGCAGCGATCGGCTCCGTCAAACAGGGCTATACCGACGGAACCCGGCGCCTCGCCTCCCGCTACATCGGTCGTCTCGCGCGCACGCGCGTCAGCCCGAATGCGCTGACCACGGGCGGCGTGCTGCTCTGCACCGCAGCCGCTTTCGCGATCCCGTTCGAGGACCGCAATGAGCTCCTCTTCTACTGGCTCGCGGCGGGTCTCTTCATCGCGGGCTCGATCCTCGACATCCTCGACGGCGCCCTCGCCAGGCAGAGCGACAAGGCCACCCCGCTCGGAGAGTTCCTCGATTCGCTCTCCGACCGGGTCAGCGAGGGCTTCGTGCTCGCCGCGATCGCCTTCGTCTTCGCACGCGTGGGCGACGATGTCAGCGTCGCGATCTGCCTAGCCGCGGTCGCCGGCTCGTTCCTGGTCTCCTACGCACGCGCGAAGGCCGAGCTGATCGGCCTCAAGGGAGACGTGGGTATCGGCAGCCGCGCCGAGCGTGTGATCGTGATCTCGAGCGGGCTCATCCTCGCGCCGCTCGGCGTCCCGCTCCAGTGGTTCATCTACCTGCTGGCGGCGACAGCCTGGCTGACGGTGCTCCAGAGAATCCTCTCCGTCCGAAAGCAACTTCTGCGAAAGGAAGCACATGGCTTCGACCAACGGTAAGGCTGCGCGCTCCGAAGACAAGGTGCGCGTCGCGATCATCGGCGTCGGCAACTGCGCAAGCTCGTTCGTCCAGGGCGTCGAGTACTACAAGGACGCTAAGCCGGACGAGTTCGTGCCCGGCCTGATGCACGTCGACCTGGGCGGCTACCACGTCCGCGACATCGAGTTCACCGCCGCGTTCGACGTCGTCGAGGGCAAGGTCGGCAAGGATCTCGGCGA
>VAXH01000080.1 GCA_005883955.1 Actinomycetota bacterium
GTCGGTTCCATTCAATCGGCGTGTGTGGCAGGAGGCTCTAACGCTCCGCCGGACCGGTTTCGAGGTTGTCGTTCTCTGTCCGCAGGGCCACGAGCACGACCGCGAGCCCTTCGAGCTGAAGGAAGGAGTGGAAATCCACCGCTATCCGCTGACGCCTTCCGACGGCGGGATGTTCGGCTATGCGCGGGAGTACGCCACAGCCCTCTGGCGGATGCGGCGAGCGATCAAAAAGCTCGCGCGCGGGCGAACGTTCGAAATCGTGCACGCCTGCAACCCGCCCGACCTGCTTTTCCTTGCCGCGCTATCGCTGAAGCGCGCGGGAGCGCGCTTCATCTTCGACCAGCACGATCTCGTTCCTGAGCTGTACCTGTCTCGTTTCGGTCGGGGCGAGGACATCTTTTACCGACTTGCGCTCTGGCTCGAGCGGTTCATGTTCCGCCTCGCAGACGTCGTGATCTCGACAAACGACTCATACAGGTCCATCGCGCTCAGTCGCGGGCGCAAACATCCCGAGGACGTCTTCGTCGTCCGCAACGGGCCCGATCTCGGGCGTTTCCGCCAGCTCGAGCCGGACCCTTCGCTCAAGCTGGCCCACCCGCACCTGATCACCTACCTCGGTGTGATGGGACCTCAGGACGGGATCGATCACGCCCTGCGGTCGCTCGCCCTGCTGCGGGAGATGCGGCAGGATTGGCACGCGATCTTCGTCGGTGACGGTGACGTCGGCAATGCAATGCGTCGTCTCGCGGTCGAGCTCGGACTCGGGTCCATGGTTGAGTTCACAGGCATGCTGGTTGGAGACGACGTGCCGCGCATCCTGTCGGCCTCGGACGTTTGCATCGCCCCGGACCCGAAGACGTCCTTCAACGACGTCTCGACGATGAACAAGATTGTCGAATACATGGCTATGTCGCGACCGATCGTCGCGTACGACCTCGTGGAAGCACGCGCGTCGGCCGGCGACGCGGCGCTCTACGCAGAGCCCAACGACGAGCGCAGCTTCGCTCTCCGGATTGCGGAGCTCCTCGCTGACCCAGAGCTCAGGGCGAGGATGGGGGCCGAGGGCCGGTCCCGCGTCGAGACGGCGCTCTCCTGGGCTCACTCGGAGAGCTCGCTCTTGGCTGCATACGACCGGGCTTTGGAGCGGGAGCCGATTGGCTCGTCTGTCGCCGAGCGGCCGGTGCGTTGAGATGTGCGGACTCGCAGTTGTCATCGGGGAGAAACCGAACATCACCTCTCGCGAGGGGTGGGCGATGCTGGAAACGATGCGTCACCGAGGTCCGGACGGGGCGGGAGTGGTCACCTTCGATGGCGACCGCGCCACGGTGACGCGATCGGCCGACGAGCCGCTTAGCCGTGGTCGCACGATGCTCGCCTTTGCGAGGCTCGCGATCATCGACCTCAGCGACGCGGGCTTCCAGCCGATGGCAGACGAACACGGAGATATCTGGGTCGTCTTCAACGGCGAGATCTTCAACTTCCGCGACCTGCGACGTGAGCTCGAGGCCTGTGGCCACCGGTTCGCTTCGCGCACCGATACCGAAGTGCTCGTGCACGGCTGGGACGAGTGGGGAGACGGATTGTTCGAGCGCATCAACGGCATGTTCGCGCTCTGCCTCTACGACCGGCGGCGACGCGCAACCATCTTCGCGCGCGACCGTCTGGGCATCAAGCCGCTCTACTACGCCACTCGTTCTGACGGCGCACTCGTCGTCGCGTCCGAGGTCAAGGCTCTGCTGGCTGCAGGCGTCGAGGCGCGTCTCGACCCTGCCGGGATCGACAGCTATCTGAGTTGGCGGTGGGTTCCAGATCCCGACACCGCCTTCCTGGGCGTGAAGAAGCTCGAGGCCGGCCACCTTCTGCATGTCGCCGACGACGGAAGGACCAAGATCGAGCGGTACTGGGATCTCCGTTACGAGCTGGACGCTGAGGGAGACGAGTCGCAGGTCGGTGAACTCCGAACCGCGGTCGAGCGTGCGGTCGAGCGACAGCTCGTGAGCGACGTCCCGCTTGGCGCGTTTTTCTCGGGTGGGATCGACTCGACGGCCGTCGTTGAGATCATGCGCAGACAGATGGCGCCCGAGAGGCCGACGTGCTTCACGATCGGCTTCTCGAAGCGCGACCTCGCCCACGACGTCGTGCACGACGACCTTCGCTTTTCGCGCCTCTACTCGAACAATGCCGCGATCGATTATCGCGAGGCGATCCTTCGCCCGAGCCTCGTCGAGTCCCTTCCCGGCGTCGTCTGGCATCTCGAAGAGCCGATCGCAGATCCTGCCGCGCTCTCGGCGTACTTCATCTGCGAGGCGGCGAGCAACGATCACACGGTGCTTCTGTCGGGAATGGGAGGCGACGAGCTCTTCGGCGGCTATCCGCGGTATGTGGCGGCTGCGCTTGCCCGTTGGTACCGCTGGATTCCGCGGCCGATTCGGCGTTCCGCTCGCTTCGCCGCAGAGTCACTGCCCGCTGCCGGAGGCGGGACCTTGGCTAGGTTTGGCAGAAATTCCCAGAAGCTCCTGTCCCATGCCGAGCTCCCGTTCCCGGACGATTACTTGGCCTTCCTAACCTATTTCGATCTCGAGGGCCGCCGCCAGCTGTACTCACTTGATTTCGCCTCGGCGGTCGACGGATCCAATCCGTCGGCAACCATCGGCACGCATCTCGACGCGGTCGGCAGCTGCCATTGGCTGCATCAGGCGATGTACCTCGATCTCAAGATCTACCTTCCGGCCCTGCTGACCTACATGGACAAGATGAGCATGGCTCACTCGATCGAAGCTCGCGTCCCTCTGCTCGATGAGCTCGTGGTCGATGTCATGCGTCACGTCTCACCGAGAGGCAAGGTCGCGGGGACTCGGACCAAGACGCTCTTCAAGCAAGCGATGGCCGGAATCGTCCCGACCGAGATCATTCAGCGCGGAAAGGCGGGCTTCACGGCGCCGGTACGCGGGTGGCTTGCCAATGAGCTCGGTGCGCTCGCGCAAGAGGTTCTCTCGCCGGGCGAGGTCCGTCGCCGCGGCATCTTCGAACCGGAGCCGATTCAACGTCTGCTTGCCGATTTCCGGTCCGGCCGTCGCGATACGGCGATGCAGATCTGGCAGCTGCTCACACTCGAGCTCTGGCAGCAGGCGTTCGTCGACCGGACGACCACTACAGCGGGGTCGCGCGATGGCTGAGGCCGGAGTCAACGCGAACGAAGGTTCGGGAGCGAAGCTCAACGGACTTCGCATCCTGGCGACCGTGACGTTGGGCCCGAATCAGCTTCGCGCTCACCTCGAGCCGATCCTCCGACTTCCGGAGGTCGAGAGCATCACGCTCGTGAGTGACAGGGCGGGGCCTTCAATGCCGAAATTCCGAACCGTTATTCCGCGACGGCCGCTCACGCGTCTGCTGGGTCGCGCCGGTGCCAAGCTCATCACGTGCCTGAGCGTCGCTCGCCGCGAGCGCCCGGACTGGATCGTCTCCTACAACCTCGTTCCTCACACGATCAATGCCAGGCTCGTCGGCTGGTTGTTGCATCGGCCGGTCATGTGCCACCTGATCGGCGGCCCCGTCGAGTGGCAAGGTGGGGGATGGAGATCCGACAACCGGATCCTCGGCCGCCTTCCGCGTCCCTTCCACTTGCTCGAGGCCCTTCTCGTACGGCTGATCCGCGGCTGCGACGTCGTCGTGGTCATGGGCCCACAGTCGCGCGAGTCTCTGATCGAGCGTGGCGTGCCGCCCGAGCGGGTGGTGATCGTCCCAGGAGGAGTCGACCCTCAGCGGTTTCGGCCGGCGAATGGAGCGACTCCCGTCTATCAACTCGTCACAGCCGGGCGACTGATTCCGACGAAGCAGACACTGGACTTCGTCAGGGCCTTCGCCCGGTTGAGAGTGCGCCGTCCCGCCCTCAAAGCGGCTGTGCTCGGCGACGGACCGCTCGAGCAAGCAATTCGCGCCGAAGCAAATCGGCTCGGCGTCGACGGGGCGATCGAATTCCTCGGCTTTCGGCACGACATCGAGAACATCTACGCGCAGTCGGAAATCTTCGTCCTGACCTCGCGGAACGAGGGCCTGTCGCTCGCAATGCTCGAGGCGATGGCCAGCGGACTCACGGTCGTGGTCTCGGACGTCGGCGAGGCGCGTGTGGTCGTAGAGGATGCTCGCAGCGGCTACTTGTTCCCTCCGGGCGACGTGGACGCCCTGGTCGACCGCCTGGAGAGAGTTCTCGACGATGCTCCTCTCCGAGCTCGGCTGGGGCAAGCCGCTGAGAAGGAGGCGCTTCGCGTAGCGGAGTATGGGCGCATCGAGGCGGCCTATCGGCGAATACTCGTTGAGGAAGCGCCGCGGGACGAGGGCGCGTCCACGGCTTCGAAAAGCTAGGTCTTGCTTCGCAGCCTCACGTTGATCGTCGCTCGCCGAGTCGTAGCGGGCAGCTTTGGGCTGACGAGCGCTCGGAGGACAACGTGTACCCGAAGTGGGACGGGTCGTGGCATCGGCAGATTTGCCGACAAGCGGCCCGCTCCGTCCGCGCTGCGCACAACAGAGGCAACGATCTTGCGCTGCCCATCGCTCACGACGATGCGCACCTTCGCTTGAGCGAAGGACTTGGCCGAGATAACGAGGTCTTTTTGCGAAGCAATTCGTGGCGGCTCGGCAAACGAGAGCTTGTACGCACTCGTTACGGGCGCAAGACTCGAACCCCGAATAGCGGCATCCTGGAAAACGGTATTCGTGTGAGAAAACGCAGCGCGATAGAAGCCTTGCTTCCAGTACACCCCCTGCGAATCGGCCATTGTTTGACCAAAGGTCTTCGGCATGAGGTGCCGACCGTCCATCCAGAGCTCGCAAAAACCCACCGAGGGGTTCGCCGACCACTTGATGTGCGCGACGAAGTCATACCAAGCATCGAATCGCATTCGACCAAGGACGAGATGCTTTGTTCGCACCGGGTCGTCGCAGTTGCTCGGATTCCGATTCGACAGGTCGACGTAAATCTCATTACGCCCGCGACGGGACCTTGAGTCGATCCCCAGCTGGATATTGCTTCCACAGGGATTGTTGGCGTTGTGCCATTGGGTGAATACGTTGAAATCGCCTGCCCGAGGCCAGAACCCGTCTTTGTTGCCAGACGATGGAAACATCGTCGACCACGCGTAGTAGCGATCCTGGCCCTCTGTGCCCTGGGTCGTGCCGACGCCCGCATAGACCTCTGAGCGGTCAATGGACGGGCGGCCTTCGTTCGGGTAGGTAACGAACTCTGCCGCATGAGCGCCTTGGCGGACCGGAGACGAGACGATCGTGCCTGCGGTGTCGCCGACAGCCGAGACGGGATAGTCGCGATTCGTGCGCGATGCCTGGATCTCCGACCACTGCGAGAAGTCACCTGTCTCGTAGTCGCCTCGCCAGATCGCTTGCGTTCCGGCGGCATCGGTGTCACCGGCCAGGAGGCCGATCCAGACCGCGACGGCGATCAACGTTGCTGCACAGGCTCCAAGGCATCGTCCCCGCACGACAAACCAAACCTACAGGACGCCCCGGTTCACCCGAATGAGTGAGGCCGGCATCAAGACCCTTCAGCCTTCCGCCGAAGACGATTCTCATGAAGTTGGCAACGGCCGCCGCCGCCACTGCCCTACTCTTCGCCGCCGGGTTCGTTGCCACGGGCGCCGCCAACGACTCGAGTAAGAAGCCCGGGGGGAAGAAGGGGCATCAGAACACGACTCCGGCGACGACCGGGTCGCCCACGACCACAACTGCTACCCCCTCCACGACCACCACTGCGACCCCCTCCACGTCTACGTCCACGACCACGAGTACAGCGCCGGCTCCCGCGCCTCCGCCTCCGCCTTCGGCCCCGGCTCCAGGCAGCGTCCTCTTCCGGGGCGACTACGACGGAGGCAGTTTCTCCCAGTGGGCTGGGCATCAATGGTCACGAAACAACGACCAGGGCTACACCTGCGCAGACCTCGGTGACTCCGGTGCGAATGTCGTCCAAAGTCCCAGAGCTCAGGGCGGCTACGCGGCCGACTTCACGGTCTACTCCTCGACTCAGTGCACGAGTTCTCCCCGGTCGGAGGTCTACGCCTCTGTCGCCGACACCGGCGGCTACGAGGGTCAGGAGTGGTACTACGGCTGGTGGACGATGTTCCCCGTGTCAGATGCCGGCCGCTTCCTCACCAGCACCGGGGACTGGAACGTCTTCACGCAATTCCACGCACCGGGGTCATGCGGCGCGCAGGACTACTTTGGCGTCGATGCCACGTCCATTCCGAAGCTGTATCTGGAGATCGAGCAGAGCTCGGCGGGGCTGTGCCACGGAGACTTGCCATCCCTCAAGCGCACGCTCGTGAGCCCGCTCGTCTTCGGGCAGTGGTACCACTTCATCGCTCACTTCAAATGGTCAACGGACCGGAACGTCGGCTCCGTCCAGATTTTCGTCAACGGGCTCGAGGTCGTACCCATGACCTCGATCGCCACGCTTGCCCCGGTCAGCAACCCGAGCGCCTACTGGAAGCAAGGCTTCTACGGAATGGATATGAGCAACGGACTTGGTAACGGCGTGTACCAGGACGGTGCCTGCCGGGCTGACTCGTACGCGGCTGCGGACGCCTGTTAGTCGGGCAACACGCGGTCGACGGACGCCCGTCCGTCAGGCTCGGCCGAGGTAGGCTCTGGTAATAGTCGAACGCGCAAGAGATCGATGATGTCGAGCAGCGCGGCGCCTGAAGTCAGTGTCATCACTGCGACCTATAACCGGAAGAAGTATCTACCGCGCCTTCGCGAGAGTCTGCTTGTCCAGTCGTTCAGCGATTTCGAGTGGGTGATCGTGGACGATGGTTCGACGGACGGCACCGGTGAGCTCATCGACCGTTGGCGAAGGGATTCTCCCTTTCCGATTCGCTACTTCTGGCAGCCGAACCAGGGGCGGCACATAGCGTTCAATCGGGGGGTGGAAGAGGCCCGGGGCGGGTATTGCGCGGTCATCGACTCGGATGACTGGTATCCACCTGACGCGCTTGCGTTGATGATTCAGCAGTGGGAGTCGATGTCCGCCGAGCAGAGAGAGCGGTTCGCGAATGTCGAAGGACTCGCGGCCTATCCAGATGGCACGCGGGCGGTATCCGGCCGACCGATGCCACAGCACGTTCTCGACTCTGACAACTTTTCAATAGTCGCAAAGCATCGGGTCCTCGGTGACAAGATGGGAATGTACCGAACCGCTGTTCTGCGCGAGTTTCCCTTCCCGCCGGTTGCCGGAGAGTACGTGACGGAAGACGTGGTCTTCCTTCAGATTGCGGATCGTTACTCCTCGCGGTTCGTCGATGAGGTTTGGGGATTCAAGGAGTATCTACCGAGTGGAATTACGGAAAAGGTGAAATCGGACGCACGCTTATTTGCTTTCGGCTTCAGATTGGCCAACAAAACACTGATTTCGCTGAAGAGAAGAAAACCGCTCACGACGGTGCTCAAGGGATATGCGAACTTCACGCGGTACTCGCTCCACGACGGTGTCCATGTAGGGACGCAGCTTTCGGAGGTCCCGTCGGCGCTTCTGTGGTTCGCGACCCTTCCCGTCGGCTTCGGCTTGTACGTCCGGGACTTGGCTCGTGCCAAGTTGCGGCGCGGAAATATCGGCGTTCGCTGATCTCCTGCACTAGGGCGGTGCTTCAGCGCCGTAGGGAGATTAGGCGCTTGGAGAGGCGCTGTGCCAACGGCCGCCCGTAGCGGAAGGCGGTCCATTCAACCGAGCTCAAAAGCGATCGCTCGAAAGCCTGGAACAACATGCGCTCCCGGTACGAGTTGGTCCACATCTGCTTCCAGGGATCGTCCCCGCCCAGAAACTCATAGCTTTGCAATCCGGCCGAGAAGGCCCGCAGCAGCATCTCGTACGTCAGGACCTTTCCCGGCGAGAACGAATCGAATGACGGATCGTGTCCACCCTTGATGAAGTAGTGGATGCCGTCATGCTCGAGGCTGTAGTGAAAGGCGACCGGACGGCCGTCGAGCCGGAGAAAGGCGAGCCGAAGCCAGCCACGTGCGGCTGCCCAATGCGCGATTTCCGCGTAGAACGTCTCGGTGTCGCGTTGCGAAGCGATTGCCGTACCGCGCGCACCCTTCCAGCCTGCGGCTTCGGTTCGGAATCCGGCGGCGAGAAGGTCATCCAGGCGCTCCCTTCCGTCGTTAACCTCGACCGACATCGACCCAACCTCGTTCAGCCGTCGGATCCGGCGTCTCGCGTCTCCGCGGACGTTGCGGCTCAGCCCTCGCTGGTATGCCTCCCAATCCCCCTCGATCCGCACAAACGGTGAACGCTCGAGCGTGCGGGTCAGCACGCGGTAGCCGCGGGACGTAGCCGCGTCACGACATTCGGGAAGCGTCGGCTCGCCGCCGTCGACGAATGCGAGCGAAACGCGCCTCGGCGTGCGAGCGAACAACTCTTCTGCGAGCGCTCGCAGCGCCCGGGCGTCTTCGACGACGGGAGCGAAATCGGGCGTATGCCAATTCGTCGTGGACGAGAGCTCCCCGAGCCGCCGGCCGAGCGGAAGCACAGCGACGAGGCGACCGTCCTCTCGCATCGCGAGGATCTCGAGGGTCCCCTTTCCGAACGCCCGCCACCATGCGCCGATCCACCCCGGTCTGCGAAATGGAGACACCCCAGTGTGCTCGGCGAGCTCTTCCCACTCGTCTGCGAGTGGCTCCACCGACGAATGGATCTCGGCGCAGGGCCGTTCACGAGTCGTGGAATCGCTCAAATTGTCTTATCTGACCGCAGAAGTTGTCTCCGCCGCCCCGGACCCCACTAGCAATGTATATGAGGCGTCCCTAAAATCGGTCACAAGGTTATTTCTGTCAGTTTCCCGTTGATTCCGGTCTCGATCGCCACCTTCTTCGCACGCTGGAGGGGCGGCGCTTCGAGAAATTCTTGGCTCCGAGGACCCCGATGACCGTACCTGCGGGCGAGATGAACCAGAGCGAGCCCTCTCCGATCCGGAGCTACCTGAGCGTGCTGTGGCGCCGAAAGTCCGTCGTCATTCAGCCGATCGTGATCGTGCCGCTCGTTGGCTCAACCGAACCGACATCGCCGCGGCTTTGACCGGAATCCAGGATCCGACGGCGGCGCAAGCGCCCGAGCGCCTCGCGGCGACGCAAGCCGAGCTGGCTCGGGTGCCGACGATCGCCCGCCGGACGCTCGACTCGGTCGGGCTCAACAAAGACCCGCAATATCTCTTAGGAGAGTCGAGCGTCACCGCCAACGCCGATGCGGACCTCCTCGAGTTCGTGGTCACCGATCGAAATCCAGCGCTCGCAGGGCGACTGGCGACCGCGTACGCCCGCCAGTTCACGCTGTATCAGAGCGAGCTCGAGCAGCAGCAGATTCGGAGCGCCTTGAGCGATATCTCGCGACGCCTCCATGTCCTCGCTGTGGCAGGGCAGAAGGCCTCCCCCGTCTATACCGATTTGGTGCAGAGGCGCGCGCAATTGACGACCCTGCAAGCGCTCCAAACTGCAGGATCAGCCGTCGTTCGGAACGCAGTCCCCGGCGTCAAAGTCGCGCCACGGCCCTTGCGCAACGTAGTGCTTGCCCTTGCCATCGGCCTCATTCTGGGCATCGGCCTTGGTTTTCTCTACGACGCGCTCGATCCGCGTGTTTGGTCGGCGCCCGAGGCTGCCGCCTCGCTCGGCCTCCCGTTGCTCGGGCGCATCCCTCGCCTCAAAAAAGGCAGGCCGCTCGTCATGGCGGCCGATCCGCGCAGTCGCGGAGCGGAGGCTTTCCGCATGCTCTCCACCAACATCGATTTCGTCGGGGAAGAGAACAGCCCGCGAACAATCCTCGTCACGAGCGCCATTGCCGGCGAGGGCAAGTCGACGACGACGGCGAACCTGGCCATCGCGCTTGCGCGCAAAGGCCATCACGTGGTCGTCGTCGACCTGGACCTGCACGGCCCGAGCCTTGACCGATTCTTCTCCCTCAATGGGCAGCCGGGGTTGACCGATGTGGCACTCGGGCGCATCGAGCTCGAAGAGGCGATCTCGGTCGCCAGGAAGCCCGGCAACGGCAGCGATGCCGAGACCAGGCCGGCCTGGCGCCGAGGAGACCCGGGCGGGGTGCTCGAGATTGTCCCCGCAGGGCCGGTTTCCTCCGAGCCCGGGGAGTTCGTGACGAGGCCGGCCGTGGGGGCGATCATCCGTGAGCTCGCCGCAAGGGCGGACTTCGTGCTGATCGACAGCGCGCCGATGCTCAACGCCGTCGATGCGGCCGTCCTGAGCCGATACGTGGACGCCGTGATGGTGGTCGTGCGTCTCGACGGCGCCCGGCAAGGGACGCTCGCCGAGCTGCGTCGTTCCCTGGACACGTTGCACTGCGAGAAGCTCGGGGTCGTCGTGACCCTCACCGACGAGGGCGAACGCTACGGCTCGCGCTACTCAGGCCAGCACAATCCCCGGGCGGCGCAAGCCCAAGCTGCGTGGCGCGCATCGGTGCGCCAAATCAAGCGTCTGTAGCGAGGGCTCAATGCCGCCGAATCCCCCTGCCGTCCTGCTGGGCGGAGAGGCAATCGCTGTCTCTGTCGCGAGAAGTCTGGGCCGGAATGGTATACCCGTCTACGCGCTCGGCACGGCCGGCGTCGACCCGGTTCAGTACTCGCGCTACTGCACTCAGTTCGTCGACCTCGGAAGCGGCAAAGGAGTCCAGGATCGCTGGGGCGACTGGCTCCGGCGCACCGCCGGCGACCCTCGGGTGGTTCTCCCGTGCAATGACGATGGCCTGGAGTTTGTCGCCCGACGGCGAAGCGAGCTCCACGAGCTCGGAGACAGGTCTATCGAGGCCGATGACAGCGTCGTGCTGCGGATGCTCGACAAGGCGAAGACCTATGCGCTGGCCTCTCGTCTGGGGATTGCGAGCCCAAGGACACACTCGGCAGAAAGCCCGGAAGCGCTCGAGCGGGCTGTCGAAGAGCTTGGTTTTCCGCTTGCGCTCAAGCCGCGCCACTCCTACCGCTTCGCGCGGCAGTTCGGGCTCCGCAAGAAGCTCTTAGTGGTTCGAGACCGTGCCGAGCTCGAAGCGGTGCAGGCAGAGACCGCTGGTCTCGGCCTCGAGGTCATCATCACGGAGATCATTCCCGGAGGCGACGACCGGCTTTGGACATGCACGGCCTACCTCGACGAGCATGGGCGCCCGCTTATCCATTACACGAGGAGGAAGGTCCGTCAGTACCCGCCCGGGTTCGGACGGGGGTGCTACTACCTCCTCGAATGGGACGCCGAGGTCGGGGAGGTCGGACTCGCCTTCCTGCGCGGAGCCGGCGTCCGCGGGCTTGCTTCGGTTGAGTTCAAGCGCGACGAGCGCGACGGGAAGCTCAAGTTGATCGAATGCAACCACCGCCTCGACGGAGCCACTGAGCTCGCCCGTGCAGGCGGTGTCGACTTGGCGCACTTCGTCTACGCGCGCGTGCTCCGACGTGGCGGCAAGACGTTACGGCCACGGGAAGGCGTCCGCCTCTGGAACCCCGTCGAGGACACACGCTCTGCGTGGCAGCTCTGGCGACGCGGCGAGCTTTCGCTGTCGGGGTGGGGCGGAACGCTTCTGCACCCCCTCCACTTCCAGGTTTTCGACTGGCGCGACCTCAAGCCCAGCTTGATGGGCTCCGCTCGGCTGACGAGGCACGTGCTGCAGCGCTACATCTAAAGCAGGAGAACGCGCGCCCTCCGCGCCCTATGTGGTGCCTTCTTCCAGCTCGATTGCCTCTCGCGTCTGGACGAGCCCGAAGATCTCATCGACCGGCGTGATCTCGGAGTCGACTGCGGCCGCGTTCCCCTCCGCGCGAAGCGTTGCAAGTACCTCCGAGGTCGCGTGCACTGCGGCTCGCATCGTCTGGTTGGCAAAGATGATCAGGCGGAAGCCTCGATCGAAGAGCTGGTCCGCGGTGAAGTCCGGAAAGAGGGTCGGTACGGCGACGAGAGGAACTTCCGCCACGCCGTCCCAGCGCTCGAGGAAGTCGTCGATCTCGGCGAGAGTCTTGTCCCGAGAGTGAACGAGGAGCCCGTCGGCGCCCGCCTCGACGTACGAGGCGGCTCGATCGTACGCGTCGTCGACTCCGTACCCGGCGATCAGGGATTCGACCCGCGCGATGAAGAAGAAGTCGGTCGTCTCCTGGGCGCGCTTGGCGGCGCGAATCCGCCGCGCCTGTTCGTCGCGAGGGATCAGCTCGCGCTGCGACTCGCCTCGGTAGAGGCTATTGCGTTTCGGGAAGGTGTTGTCTTCGACGCAGATCGCAGCGATCCCCGAGCGCTCGTACTCCCGGACCGTTCGGACCAGGTTCGAGAGGCTCCCGAAGCCGTTATCGCAGTCGGCGATCACGGGCAAGGAGGTGGCGGCATCGATTCGCACAGCCGCCGAGAGCGCCTCGGTCAACGTGATCAGATTGAGATCGGGCAACCCATAGGTCATCGTCGAGACTCCGAGCCCGCTCACCCAAACTGCGTCGAAGCCGTTCTTCTCGATCAGGCTGGCAGTCATCGCGTCGTGCGCGCCCACCGCGACCGTGGGCTGCTCCGACCGCAGGTCGGAGCGCAGCTTCGTCCTTTTGGCATCCGCGCTGTTCATACCGCTACTGATTCTTCACAAAAGCAGCTCGCCATTGCGAACCTCACCCTCGAGCTCCCCGCGGCCGAAAGCCGACACGATCTCGAGAAGTCGCTGTCCGATGGCGTGCTGACATTCGGCCGTCATCGACCCGATGTGCGGCGTCAAGACCACGTTGGGGAGTTGTGCAAAGGGAGACGTCTCCCCCTCGCCCTCGCGCGCGTGAACATCGAGCGCCGCTCCCGCCAGCCTGTTCGGCGCGGTCAGTTCGTCGTAGAGGGCCTCCTCATCGACGATCCCACCCCGCGCCACATTGATCAGGAATGAACCCGGCTTCATCAACGACAGGGCCCGCCGGTCGATCAGATTACGGGTCGATTCCTGCAGCGGTAGGTTGACCGTGACGAAATCACCGACCCGAAGGACCTCGTCGAGGTCGGCCAGCTCCACGCCTTTGTGCGCAAGCGCTTGGGCAACGGCGGGATCCGGGTGCTCGACGCAGCCGACTGCCCTCATACCCCACGCCACCGCCAGCTCACCGACGCGTGAACCGATGTTGCCCGCTCCGGCGATGCCCACGGTTTTTTCGAAGAGGAGCCGGCCGAGCAGTTCGTGCTTCGGCCACTGAGCTTGTCGAACCAAGCGGTCGGCCCGAGAGATCTTTCGCGCTAGATCGAGCATCAGTCCGAAAGTGAGCTCGGCGACCGATTGTGCAGACGGGCCAGGGATCTTCACGAGCCGGATTCCGCGCCGTCGAGCGTCCGTGAGGTCGAGGTTGTCAAGCCCCGAGCCGGCGCGGACGATCAAGCGCAGCTTCGGCGCGGAGCCCAAAAGCTCCTCGGAGATCGTGACGCCGCTCCGAAAAACGAAGACCTCACGGTCCGCCGCGAGCGAGGGCAGCGAGCTCGCGCCCGCACCGATTGCGGAGGCGACGTCGTGTTCTCGGTGGAGCGCCTCCAGGCTGCCCTCGTCAATCGGGCTAAGCACGAGAATCTTCATTTCAGAGCCCGTCTCCCGCGGCTTAGCTCGAGCGCCAGTCGCAGGCGATGCGACTGACACCGCTCGGTCCTAGCCTGGGCACGGCGAAAGCTTTCGCTTGCGGTCGTTCCCTGGACAATGCAGCCGGGATCTGGGTGGTCGGGGCCAAGAAGAATGGATTTAGTAGGCGCCCCGGCTCCGGGCTAACGCGGGCAGCGTCTGCAAGATCAGCTTGAAGTCGTTGAAAACCGACCAGCTGGTCACGTAGAGATAGTCGAGCTTGACCATCTCCTCGAATGGAATCTCGCTGCGTCCAAGCACCTGCCACGGTCCCGTAATCCCCGGCTTGAGGTTGAGACGGCGCCGCGCCCACTCGTGGATGTGCTGATCCTCCTCGAGGATCAGCGGCCGAGGACCGACCAGTGACATCTCGCCCTTCACGACGTTGATCAGCTGTGGCAGCTCATCGAACGAATGAGTTCGAAGGAACCGCCCGATCCGTGTGGTCCGCGGGTCATCCCGGATCTTGAACATTCGCGGATCACCACCGTTCGTCGCGTGCTTGTTGAGGTGTGTGTATTCAGCCTTGCGAGCGTCGGCGTCCGCGAACATCGTCCGGAATTTGTAGATCTCGAACGTCGCCTCGTTGGTGCCTCTACGCACCTGCCGGAAGAAGACTGGCCCAGGTGAGCCGATCTTGATGAGGATGGCGATCACTGCAAAGGCGGGTGCGAGCAGCGCGAGACTCACGATTGCCAGAACAAGGTCTGTCGTCCGCTTGATCAGCCGAGACGTCCGGAGGAGGTGCGCCGGCGGCAGCCCGAGCAACGGGACTCCCTCCACTGTGTGGATGCTCACCGAAGGGCCGACGATGTCGAACAGCCGTGGAACGATGTCGACCTGGACGTCGAGATCCTTCATCGACCGAATCAAGTCGAGCGTCACGTCGTACGACTCCTTCGAGAAGGCCACGATCACCCGCTCGACATCGAACATGCGGACGATCGCGGGAAGGCGCTCTTGCGGGCCCAGTAAGGTCAGATGAGCGAGGTCGTCGCGCCGCTCTTTCGGCTCTGAGTCGACGAACCCCACGAGATTGATGCCGTACTCGGGATGCTGCAGGAGCTTGTGCGCGACCAGCTGTCCGACCTCTCCAGCTCCGACGATCACGGCGTTCTGCAGGTAGGTGATTCGTTTCCTGCTCAGCCATCTCGCCGCGGCTCTCCCCATCGAGACGAAGAAGATGCACCCCACCCAGAAGGCAAGGAGCTTCGAGATACTGGGATCGACGAGGTCGGTCACCCAGGCGAGCACGAAGAAGAGCCAACAGACGACGGTCGCGAGATGGAAAACGGCGACGAACTCGTCGACCGTGGAGTGGTCAGTGCGCTCCTCGTCGCGGCTGTACAGCCCGTACAGTCGAGCAATCAGGATCCAGGCCGGCAGTGTGGCCAAGAAGGCGGCAGATTCGATGCCAAGTCCAACTCCGTGCTGACCGTGGTCGAGGCCGAACAGAAGCTCCGCGACAGAAAAGGCAAGCATCAGGCCGACCACGTCGGCTAGCAGGAGCATTCGTCGGATCAGCCATCCCCGCCGTCGAATCGTCGCGGTCTTCCTGCGCCGCTCCAGGATCTCGAGCGTGCGCTCGTCGATCAGTGCGATTGTCTCGTCGTAGAGCGCTGCGGCCTGGGACAGCGCGCGCTGCTCGGTCGAGTTGCGCAGACTCACCGGCGGCCCAGAGGGCGCCGCATTAGCTGTGGGGGCGGATCCGTTCCCGTTCTGCTCGGCTGCTGCCCGAGCAAGCTCTTCTTGCATCCCCGCCTGGTCCGGGACCGCACTCATGCGGGACTCCCCGCCGAGCCCTTGCTTCCAAAAGGCAGGGGCGACCCAGCCTCATGGTTGGCAACCCCCCCGCCGCCGTGGGTTGCAAATCTATATATGGTTCTTCTCCCCTTCGAGAACTCACGAACGTCCAAACCGCAAGCAGCGTCCGCTCCAGGAAATATACGGTTTTTTCGCAGTTCTGCAAACGGCGAGCCTCGGTTGTTGAGGACACCAGCCGAAAGGGTTAGCGATATGAAGTTGACCTTCAGGCGCGCCTTCATCGTGGTACGTAGCGCTCGGCGGCTCCTTCCTGGACTCGGCGGCGATCCCACGGCCGCACATTAGGGACACGCACAGGCCGCACCCGCCTGGTCGAGTGCGTCCTGGGCGTGGTTTCGGTGGGCCGGAGGCATCTGCTTCGGACTTGCCGGAAGTAAGAAGGTCCCAAGCCCCAAGCGGGAGAATTCGGGCAATCGAACAGGAGGCGAGATGGGTTTCGACCAGTACCACGAACCGGCCGGCGAGCTCAGTGCGGAGACGCGCACGTTCGCACGGATGATCGCGTCACTGACCGAAGAGGCGGAGGCGATCGGATGGTACGAGCAGCGAATGGCACTCGAGCGCGACCCTCAGGCGAAGGCGATCATGGCCAACGCCCAGGGCGAGGAGTTCAAGCACTACGGCATGGACCTCGAGTTCCTGATCCGGCGAACGCCGAACTGGAGGATCGCGCTGCAGACGATCCTCTTCACTGAAGGAGACATCGTCGAGAGCGGCGAAGAAGCGGAGGAGGCTGAGAACCGGTAGCGCGCGGGCGCTCCGACGTGTCGCATGACGATCCGCTGCCCGATCGTCGATGACAACCAGTCGTTCCTCGAGGCCGCGCGAACGCGGCTCGAACGCGAGGGTCTGAGCGTCACAGGCGTCGCAACGACCGGCAGCGAGGCTTCCGTCGGACCGAGACGCCATGCCTCGGCAATGTGATGCTGGCGGCTCTCGTCAACGTCCCTGCGAATCTCGGCTATCCGCTGCTCTTCGCGCTCGTCGCGGGCGAGTCGGCAGGGGCCCTGATTCCCGGCGAGACGGCTCTGATCGTGGCCGCCGCGCTGGCCTCGCAGGGAAAGCTCTCGCTCACGGTCGTGATCGCGGTCGCCGCCGGCGCAGCGATCATCGGCGACAACATCGGCTACCTGATCGGGCGCAGGGGTCTTCGGTGGCTCGTGAACCGGCCGGGTCGGCTGGCAGCCGGTAGACGGCGCCTGCTCGAGCGCGGCGAGGAGTTCTTCGCCCGCTGGGGCGCGGCCGCCGTCTTCTTCGGCCGCTGGCTACCAGGCCTCCGGGTGGTCACGTCATGGCTGGCCGGCGCCGACCGGATGCCATGGCCACGCTTTCTGCTCTGGAACGCCCTCGGTGGGATCGCGTGGGCCAGCACGATCGGCGCTCTCGCTTACGTTCTGGGCCGGAGCGCCTCGGGCTCGCTGGGAGCGATCGGCTTTTTCGCGGTCGGCCTCGCGGTCATCGTCTTCCTGATCACGCGACTTCGCCGCCGCTTTCGGGATCGTGAATAGGCTCAGCCGGGTGCTGGAGCGGGCATGGGCATCTCGCTGACGAGGTCGCGCCCAAGCTTGTCCGCCAACTCGCGGAGCTGGGCGTGCTCATCCGGGTCCCAGTCGCTGAGCAGGTCTCGGAGACCGTCGCATCTCGCGGTGACGAGCCGCTCGTAGTCGTTTCGGCCGGGCGCCGTCAGTTCGATCAGGCCGTCGCCTCTCTGGATGAGCGAACGCTTCCCCAACTGCTCGAGTGCCGCCGCGATCTGAACCGGATCGACTGCAAGCTGCTCATCGAGCTGGGCTTTGGTCAATGGCGCACGCTCACCGAGGCGGGCGAGCAGCCACAGTTCCGGGGGAGCCAGGTCGATACCGGCTCGGGCGGCGAGCCGTTGGTACAGCTGCCAGCGCTGCTCGCGCCGGGCGAGCTTCGAGAGGGCGCGCTCGAGCTCGCGCAGCGCGTTGTCGTCGCGGGCGGGATGGAGACCGTCGCCCACGTCGGGTGCCTGCGCGGTTGTCTTCAGCGTCAGCTCGGGCAGGAGCCAGGTCAGCAGAAAGGCAAGGACTGCGATTCCGGCTGCGACAAGAAAGACCCTCGTCAACGCTTCGGTGACGGCACTGACGAAAGCATCGTGGACGGCGACGGGGAGCCGCTTGACCACCACAGGGTTCGCCGCGGCCGCCGGCACGTGCGCGCCTGGCGGCAGCTTGCCCATGAGGTTGCCGGCGAGTTGGTTCGCGAAGATGGCGCCGAACACGGCCACGCCGATCGAGCCCCCGATCTGGCGAAAGAGGGTCGAGCCCGAGCTGGCGACGCCGAGGTAGTTGTAGTCGACGGCGTTCTGGGCGGCGAGGACGAGAACCTGAATGACGAGCCCGAGGCCGAGACCGAGCACGAGCATGTAGGCGCCAGTGACCATGGTCGACGTGTCGACTTGCAAGCGGGAGAGAAGCAGGAGCCCGACCGTCATGACCGCCGTCCCGGCAACGGGAAACGGCTTGTAGCGACCGAAACGGCTGATCAGCTGCCCGCTTCCGATCGAGGTGATCAGCAGTCCGACCATCAGGGGCAGAATCAACAGGCCCGAGGTGGTGGGACTGTGTCCTTTGACATCCTGGAGGTAGAGAGGCAGGTAGGTGACAGCCCCGAACAGCGCGAGACCGACGATGAAGCCGACGGCGCTCGTGACGCTGAAGACGCGGTTGCGAAAGAGCTCGAGGGGCAAGATCGGTTCCACCGCCCGGCCCTCCGCGAAGACGAAGCCCGCGAGCACGACGGCTCCTCCGATGATCAGCGCGAGCATCCACGGCGAGGTCCAGGAGTAAGTGGTGCCGCCGAGGCTGGTGTAGAGCACGATCGCCGAGAGACCGCCTGCGAGGAGGGCCGCTCCAAGGTAGTCGATCGTGTGTTTCTCGTGACCGGTGCGCGGTTGGAAGACGGCTGCGATCACGGCGAGCGCGATCAGACCGATCGGCAGGTTGACGTAGAAGATCCAGCGCCAGGAGAGGTTGTCCACGAAGAAGCCGCCGAGCAAGGGCCCCAAAACCGTCGAGACGCCGAAGACGCCGCCGAAGTAGCCCTGGTAGCGCCCGCGCTCTCGCGGCGGGATGATGTCGCCGATCACGGCGATCGTGACCACGATCAGGCCGCCGGCGCCGAGCCCCTGGAGCCCTCGGAAGAGGATCAGCTCGGTCATGTTCTGGCTGAGCCCGCAGAGCGCCGAGCCGACCAGGAAGATAACGATCGCCGCCTGCAGCACGACCTTGCGCCCGTACTGGTCGCCGAGCTTTCCGTACACCGGCCCGGCGACCGTCGAGGAGAGCAAATACGCGGTGACCACCCACGAGAGGTCGGAGACGCCGCCGAGGTCGCCGACGATCGTCGGTAGCGCAGTCGAGACGATCGTCTGATCGAGCGAGGCGAGCAGGAGCACCAGCAGCAGAGCCCCGAAGATGAGCCGCACCCGCGGGTTCTGGCCGGCCTGCGCAGGAACTCCGGCTTGCGCGCTCATCGGCTCGATCCTTGCAGAGCCGCTACGAGTGAGCCCGCCCTGTCCCGGTGCCAGGCATCAGGACACGGCCGCCAGAACCGTGTCCGCGGATCTGGTCCCGGGGGACGTCCACGCGACCATTCGCCGCCGCAAGCTCGGTTCGCGTGTCGGTTCGAAGGCTGGGACAGCCATGTCTGATCGCCTGGCACCGGGACACGTCCTGGGACCCGGTCGCGCGGTGCCGGGGCCGTCTCGGCGGGCCGTGTCCCGGTGCCAGGCACGGGGACACGGCCCGAAGTGCGATGCAGGCGGTGGTGGTTTAGCGGGTTGTCGCGCCCGTTTCGGCGAAGCGGGAGAGGGCATTCACGAGCGCGCGCAGCTGGCGGCCGCGGCGGGTGAGACGGTACTCGACGTGGGGCGGGCGGGCGTCGATCACCGCTCGCTCGAGCACGCCCGCCTTCTCGAGGTCGGCCAGCCGTTGGGCCAGGGTCGCCGGTGGAATCGAGCCGAGCGCCTGCTGGAACTCGTTGAAGCGGACGGCCCCTTCGTGTGAGACGTACAGAATCGAGACCGTCCAACGCCGCTCGAGGAGGTCCGCTGCTCGGCGAACCTCCTCGGGAAGCGGGGCGCAGCTACGACAGCGCATGCGCCGAATGCGACTCGAGCGAGAGCTCGAGCACCTCGTCCAGGCTCATGACCGGATGGAAGCTCATCTCGTTGCGAACGTCCTCCGGAATGTCGTCGAGATCGGCACGGTTTCGCTCGGGGATGATCACGTCGGTCAGGCCGGCAGCGTGGGCGGCGAGCGCCTTCTGCTTCAGCCCGCCGATCGGCAGGACGCGACCCTGCAGCGTGACCTCGCCGGTCATGCCGACAGTGTGCTTGACCGGCCGGCCCGTGAGCAGCGAAGCGAGCGCGGTCGTCATCGTAATCCCGGCGCTCGGACCGTCCTTCGGAATCGCGCCCGCGGGGACGTGCACGTGGAAGCTCGCGTCCTCGAAGTCGTGCTCGTCGAGACCGAGCTTGTCCGCATGCGAGCGCACATACGAGAGCGCGATCCGCGCGGACTCCTTCATCACGTCACCGAGCTGGCCGGTCAGGACGAGCCCGTCCTTGCCCGGCATCTTGGTCGCCTCGACGAACAGCACGTCGCCGCCCGTCCCTGTGACCGCGAGGCCCGTGGCCACGCCGGGCACGGCCGTCCGCTCGGCTGACTCCTGGTAGAAGCGCTGACGCCCGAGGGCGTCACGCACCACTGCTTCGTCAATCGAGATCGGCGGCTGCGCGGTGCCGGAAGCGACAGTCGTCGCCGTCTTCCGGAGCAGCTTGCCGAGCTCGCGCTCGAGCTGGCGAACGCCGGCCTCGCGCGTGTACTGGCTGACGATCAGCTCGAGCGTGATGTCGTCGATCGAGACCTCGTCTTGACGCAGGCCCGCACGCTCGAGCTGGCGCGGCCAGAGATAGCCTCGTGCGATCGCGACCTTCTCGTCGACCGTGTAGCCGTCGAAGCGGATTACCTCCATGCGGTCGAGCAACGGGCCGGGAATCGTCTCGGCCACGTTCGCCGTCGCGATGAAGACGACCTCGGACAGGTCGAGCTCGACGTCGAGGTAGTGATCGCGGAACGAGTGGTTCTGGGCCGGGTCTAGCACTTCGAGCAGCGCGGCCGAGGGATCGCCCCGCCAGTCGGCGCCGACCTTGTCGACCTCGTCCAGCAGGATCACCGGGTTCATCGTCCCGGCGTCTCGCAGCGCACGGACGAGCCGGCCCGGCAGCGCGCCGATGTAGGTGCGGCGGTGGCCGCGGATCTCGGCCTCGTCGCGTAGAGGGCCGACCAGGGCCAGGATGACGCCCGAGCCCCGGCCTCCGGCCGGGGCCAGGCCCCGGTCGGCCCGGCGCTTGCGCACGGCCAGGTACTCCACGATCCGTTCCTTGACGTCGTCGAGGCCGGCGTGGTCGCTGTCGAGTACCTCGCGTGCGTGTACGGGATCAAGGCGCTCCTCCGAGCGCTTCCCCCAGGGCACCGCAAGCAGCCAGTCGAGATACGTGCGGATCATCGAGGACTCGCCGCTTTGGTCCCCCATGCGCTCCAGCCGGGCGGCCTCTCGCTCGGCTTGCTCGCGAACCTCATCGGGCAGGTCTGCTTCCGCGATCTTCTGGCGGTAGTCCTCCGAGACCGAGCCCTCGTCCTCGCCGAGCTCCTTGCGAATCGACTCGAGCTGCTTGCGCAGGATGTACTCGCGCTGCTGCTTCTGGGCGCCCTCTTCGACGTCCTCGCGGATCCGGTGGCGGATCTGCAGCTCGGCCAGACGCTCGCGCTGAAGCCGCAGAGCGAGCTCGAGCCGCTCGACCACGTCGACCGCCTCCAGCAGCTCGATCCGCTGCTCGAAGGAGGCCTCCGGCGCATAGGCCGCCGTGTCGGCCAGCGTGCCGGCCTCGGCGATCGAGCGCACGAACGACGAGACGCGCCCGTCGTCGCCGCGCAGCCCCAGGATCTCCTCGACCACAGCGCGGTACTCGCGCTCGAGCTCGCGGGTCCGATTCCGCGGTGCAAACCGACGAGACTGACGGCCGCGACGCCACCGGGCAGCCGCACTCGTTCGGAGACCTCGGCGACCGTGCCGACCTTTGCGTACTCCCCCTCGTGCCGTGGCACCAGCAGTACGCGCTCTTCCTCGCCCACGTCGGCGGAGATCGTTACGTTCATGTTCGGGAAGACGACAATGTCGTCCAGGGGTACGAGAAGCAACGTGCTCAAAATCCTCATCACCTTTCGTTGTCGTAGCTACGTAAGCAAGAGTAGCTTCAACAATTGAAGCTCCGTCGGGCCCGGTTGCGTTCGCCCGTCTGTCACATTTCTTCGTCGCGTGGTGTCAAAGAAATGACCGCTGAGACGCGGCCGATGTGACGGAGGGAATGGGGCTGGCGCTGTGGATGATCAGACCTTCCGGAACTTGTGCGGTGCTTACGATCGCCCGCATGACGGATGAGGCGAGCGCCGGCCGCCGTGCGGTGGGCTTTGCGGCTGCCGCTGCCGGCAGGCTCGGCCGCGCGGGCTCCCGTCGCCTGACAACCGCCCTGGGAGGCCAAGAGCGGACACGCGTGATCTTGCTGCTCGCGTCGGTCCTCGCGCTCGCCAGTGCCGACACCACCACGGTCGGCGCGTCTGCGATCCAGCTCCGGCACGACCTCGGCATCAACAACACGGACGTCGGCCTGCTCGTCACGGTCACCTCGCTCGTCGCGGCGGCGGCGAGCTTGCCCTTCGGCGTCCTCGCCGACCGCGTGACCCGCACCCGCGTGCTCGGCGCGGCGATCGTGCTCTGGGGAGTGGCGATGATCTGGAGCGCGACCGCACCGTCGTTTGGGCACCTGCTGCTCGCACGTCTCTTCCTGGGCGCGGTCACCGCCGCGGCCGGCCCGATCGTGGCCTCGCTGGTCGGCGACTGGTTCGCGCCCTCGGAACGGGGACGCATCTATGGCTACGTCATCTCGGGAGAGCTGATCGGGGCGGCGATCGGCTTCAGCGTCACCGGCGGAATCGCGACCCTCTCCTGGCGGGCAGCGTTCGTGATCCTCGCCCTGCCGGCCTTCGTACTCGCCTGGCTGATCTTTCAGCTGCCCGAGCCGGCCCGCGGCGGCACGAGCCCGCTCCTCTTGTCAGGAGCTCAAGCCCCCGTGCCGGTGACCGACCCCGGCGAGGTCGGCGACCAGACGACCGACGCGCAGCGCATCGCGCTGGAGCGCGGCGTCGAGCCGGACCCCGAGCTCGTCCTGACGCGCGACCCTCGGCGCATGGGCTTGCTGGCTGCAACGCGTTACGTGCTCTCGATCAAGACGAACGTGGCGATCATCCTGGCAAGCGCCGGTGGCTACTACTTCCTCTCCGGAGTGCAGACCTTCGGCGTCGAGTTCGTGACGAAGCAGTACGGAATCGCCCAGGCGCTCAGCACGCTCGTGCTGCTCGTCGTCGGTGCGGCAGGTGTCCTCGGGGTTCTCGCCGGCGGCGCGCTCGGCGACTTCCTCCTGCACCGGGGTTTTCTGAACGGCCGGATCCTCGTCAGCGCGATCGCCGCCACTGCCGCAGTGGTCCTCTTCATCCCGGCGATCTTCACTCGCAGTCCTCTAACGGCGCTGCCCTACATCTCGCTGGCCGCGCTTGCCCTCTCGGCGCAGAATCCGCCGATCGACGCGGCGCGGCTCGACATCGTCCACCCGCTCCTCTGGGGCCGGGCCGAAGCGATTCGTACGTTCTTGCGCACGCTCGCCCAGGCCTTCGCGCCGTTGCTGTTCGGGGCGGTGTCCGACTACGTGTTCGGCGGCGGCCGCTCCGGGCTGCAGTGGACGTTCGCGATCATGCTGCTGCCGCTGGCGGCCAGCGCGTACTTCCTCTACAAGGCGCTGCGCACCTACCCGCGTGACGTCGCAACGGCGTCCGCGTCGGCGTCTGCAGGACTTGCGAATGCCGTCTGACGGTCTCTGCTAAATTAACGTTTACGTTAATTACGGAGGACGAGGTTCGGTGCGGCCGAGAAAGCTCGAATACAAATGGGTGGCGTTGACGAACACGACGCTCGGGATGCTGATGGCGACGATCAACGCCTCGATCCTCCTGATCGCCCTGCCGGACATCTTCCGCGGGATCCAGATCGATCCGCTTGCGCCCGGGAACACGAGCTACCTGCTCTGGTTGATCCTCGGCTTCCTCGTCGTGATGGCCGTGCTGATGGTCAGCCTGGGACGCCTCGGCGACATCTACGGGCGGGTGCGCATGTTCAATCTCGGCTTCGCCGTCTTCACCGTCTTCTCGATCTCGCTCTCGGTGACCTGGTTGCATGGCAGCGCCGGGGCGCTCTGGCTGATCCTGATGCGGGTCGGGCAGGGCGTCGGCGGCGCACTGATCTTCGCGAACTCGAGCGCGATCCTCACGGACGCGTTCCCGCAAGACCAGCGCGGCCTCGCCCTCGGCGTCAACAGCATCGCTGCGATCGCGGGCTCGTTCCTCGGGCTCGTCCTCGGTGGCGTGCTCGCGCCGATCTCGTGGCGGCTCATCTTCCTCGTCTCGGTGCCGATCGGAGTCGTCGCGACCATCTGGGCCTACCACTCGCTGCGTGAGCTGGGCGAGCGCCGGCCGGCACGGATCGACTGGTGGGGCAACGCGACCTTCGCTCTCGGGCTGGTCGGGGTCATGGTCGGGATCACCTACGGGATCCAGCCTCACGGCGGTCATACGATGGGCTGGACCTCGCCGCTCGTGCTCTCGGCGCTGCTCGGCGGCCTCGTGTTCCTGGTCGCCTTCTGCCTGATCGAGCTGCGTGTCGAGGAGCCGATGTTCCACCTCGAGCTGTTTCGGATCCGCGCGTTCGCGGCGGGCAATCTGGCCGCCCTGCTGGCGGCGATGGGTCGCGGCGGGCTGCAGTTCATCCTGATCATCTGGTTACAGGGGATCTGGCTGCCCGAGCACGGCTACAACTTCGCCCAGACCCCACTCTGGGCAGGCATCTACATGCTGCCGCTGATCGCGGGCTTCCTCGTCGCCGGCCCCGCCTCCCTACCTCTCCGACCGCTTCGGCGCGCGTCCCTTTGCGACCGGTGGGATGATCCTCGCCGCCGCGAGCTTCCTGTTGCTGATCGTGCTCCCGGTGGACTTCGGCTACGTCTGGTTTGCGCTGATCCTGCTCCTGAACGGGGTTGGGATGGGGCTGTTCTCGTCCCCGAACAGCGCCGGCGTGATGAACTCGTTGCCGGCGAGCCAGCGCGGTGCCGGGGCCGGAATGCTCGCCACCTTCATGAACTCGGCGAGCGTGCTCTCGATCGGCGTTTTCTTCACGCTGATGATCGTCGGCCTGTCCTCGGGACTGCCGAGCGCCCTGCACAACGGCCTCGTAGCCCACGGCGTGCCCGCGGCCGACGCCGCTCGCATCTCGCACCTCCCGCCCGTTGCGACGCTCTTCGCGTCCTTCCTCGGCTACAACCCCGTCAAGACGTTGCTCGGGCCGCACGTCCTGCATAGCCTGCCCGCGGCCGACGTGCACGCGCTCACCGGACGAAGCTTCTTCCCGCAGCTGATCTCGTCGCCGTTCCACGGCGCGCTCGTCTACGCGTTCGCCTTCGCGATCGCCGCCTGCCTGGTGGCCGCGTTTGCCTCGTTGCTGCGCGGCGGCAAGTACGTCCACGAGGATGCGACCTCTCCCGCGGCCGCCCCGACCGGCGTCGAGCCGGTCGAGCCCGATGCGCCGGAAAGGGGCCCGCGCCCGGCGCATCGAACCGCCGAGGAGTCGGCATGAGCACGCAGGCGCCGGAGAGCAGCTACCGGATCGGCGACGTCGCCGGGCGCGTCGGCGTCACGACCCGCACGATCCGCTACTACGAGGAGCTCGGCCTACTCGGAACGTACTCGGACTCACGCTCGAGGAGCTCGTCGCACTCGCCGAAGCGGAGGAGGCCCGGGCGGCGCTGCGCAACCAGTGGGCCGAGAGCGCCACCGACAGGGAGCGTGCGAGGATCGTCGAGGCGGCAATCCCGCTCGTCGAGCGGCAGCTCGAGCTCGTCCAGGCGCGCCAGGATCGGCTCTCCGAGTTCGCGGGCGAGCTGTCGGAGAAGCTCCGCAGGCTACGGAAGCGGCAGGCCGAGCTCGGGCGGAAGTCGCGCTGATGCGGATCCGCTGGTTCGGCCAGTCAACCTTTCAGATCAGCGGTGAGCGGACGGTCTTCATCGACCCGTTCGGCGCCCTCGAGGGACTTGCGGAGCGGGGGCTGCGGTTCGACTACCCGCCGGTCGAAGGGGTGGAGGCCGACCTGCTGCTCGTGACCCACGAGCACGTCGATCACAACGCCGTCGAGGTGATCGGCGGCTCGCCGCAGATCGTCCGCTCGACTGCCGGCACCTTCGAGTCGCCGGTCGGCGAGGTGATCGCGGTCGCTTCCGAGCACGACGACGCCGCAGGGACCAAGCGCGGCCCGAACACGATCTTCCGCTTCACGCTCGACGGGCTGCGTCTCAGCCATTTCGGCGACTTCGGCCAGGCCGAGCTGCGTGCCGAGCAAAAGCAAGCGATCGGCGAGGTCGACGTGCTGCTGCTGCCGGTCGGCGGCGGCCCGACCGTCGGCGGCGAGTCGGCCGCCGCGATCGTAAGCGCCCTTCGGCCCCGGCTCGTCGTCCCCATGCACTACCGGAGCGAGGCCGTCAACTTCCTCGACCCGCCGGACGAGTTCCTCGCTGCGCTTGGTGCCCGCGTCGAACGCGTCGATAAGAGCGAGCTTGAGGCCGCAGTTCCTCGGCACCGCAGACGATCCGACCGTGGCACTGCTCACGCCGCCTGCTTCGTTTCAATAGCCGCTGAACCGATCGGCCGAGACTTGCTCGTCGGGGATACCCGCGTCGCGGAGTGTCTCCTCGACCGCCGCGACCATCGACGGCGGCCCGGCAACGAGGTAGGCATACGAGCGCAGATCGCCGTCGAGGTGTTCCTGCAAAAGCTCGGGGCCGATTCGCCGTCTCTCGCCGGTCCACGACGGGTCCTCGGTCATCGTCGGCACGAGCCGGAAGTTACCTCTTGCCCGGTCGAGCTCGGAGAGCTCTTCGAGGAACGGTGTCGAGTCTCGGTCGCGGTTCGAGTAGATGAGCGTCACACGGTGAGGCAGGTCTTCCTCGGCGATGTAACGGAGCATGGCGCGAAAGACCGTGATGCCAATTCCGCCTGCGAGGAAGACGTAGGGCCGGGTCGTATCTTCGGGGAGCAGAAAGCTCCCCTTCGGCTCTTCGACCTCCGCATCCGTTCCGACCGGAAGCTCCACCAAGGATCGCTTGAAGGCGGAGTCGCGCAGACGCGTGCAAAAGCCGAGCACTCCACGCTCATTCGGCGACGTGATGACGGAAAAGTGACGCCGCGCGCCGCGCTCGTCGTCATACGGCGGGTCGGTCAGCGTCACGAAGAAGTACTGACCAGGCTTGAAGTCGACCTCTTGGCCCAGGAGATCGAAAATGACGAGGAGCGTCCCCTTCGCAACCTCCCGCTTCTCCTTGATGCGTGCGCGCACGTATGAGCCGCTTATGAGCCGCCGACTCCGAGAGCGGTCAGCAGCACGAGCACGACGGTCGTCACGGCGAGCAATCCATGGAGGGTGACCACGGGGATCGGAAAGTGCTGCTCCGCGGGCACGCCGGGTGCGCTGACCTCCGCGCCGCTCGTTCTTGCCTGCCGGCGTCGAAGCCAGATCGCGAACATCGTCCAGCCAAGCACGGCGACGACCGCAAGGATCGCGAAGGCAATCCAGGCAAGCGCGTCCTTGTCCGCAATCACATAGACGATCCAGACGACCAGCCCTGCAGCCGCAAGCAAGAAGTGGCTCAGGATCAGAGGCGGCCGGATCCGGTTACCGCCTTCTTGCTGCTGGCGCATCCCTCCTCGCATCAACCAGATCGAAAGCAGCACGAAGCCGCCGCCGGCCGTGATCACCCAGGCGATAAGCGCCGCCCACTTCATCACGCCTCCTTTGGATCGCTTTTACGAGCGAGAAGCCGGCGGTATTTATACCGCAGAGATGTATTTACTAACCACTCGGGAAGACAGTTCGAGCTCGTAGTGTCAGCAAAACGCGGCACTCAGCATCGTCGCGTAGGCAATCGGGCGTCTCGCAGGCGACCTGCTCGACACCCGTGTTCGCGAGCGTTCGCGCGAGTAGGCCGGCCCACATGCCCCTGTCGAGCTCGGCCAGGCTCGGCTGTGCGCGAACGAGCGGGCGAAGCGGGCAGGTGGCGGTGGTGATGACCCCGCGCCCGCCGGTCGCCTCGGCAACTGAAGCCTGGTAACCAAGCCGGCCGAGCGCCGCGCAGATCTGTTCAAGGCCGGTGCGGAACCTTTTCGCCGAGCGGAGTCGCGCGTCGCGGGCAAGTTCGAGGCCGAACGCGACGCCGGCTTCGCGGAGCCGGTTGTGCCGCGTGCGCGGCGGCAGTGAATCGGCCAGGAGGCCGATCAGCTGCTCATACCGGCGCTCGGGGAACTCGATGGCGGACAGCTCTGGAGCGACTCGATAGGTCTTGGCCGGCCGCCCGGCTCCTGGGCCGGCACGTCCTGTTCGACGTTCGAACGAGCGGAGCAAGAGGCCTGCGTCCGCGAGTCGCTCGAGGCGACTGCGGGCGACGTTGCGGTGGATTCCGTGAGCAGCGGCGAGGTCGTCGGCGGTCACCGGCAGCGGCTGCGCCCGCGCGAAGAGGAGCGTCTCGCGAAGCTCCCGATCGCCTACCGCCTCAAGCCGATGAGCCATCACCTCTAGAAACATGATAGGTGTAGATAGAAGATCTCCTGAGTCATCTCGTACTCAGCCTCGTGGACGAGTCCGCAGACTCGAGCGATCCCCCCGGTGGACGTCCGACAGCTCGAGAACCTCAGCGACGACCTCGTCCACCTCCTGCTCCGTGTTGTAGTAGTGAGGCGAGAGGCGCACACACGCGTCGACGTCTTTGTCCGTGAAGTCGTAGAGGGCGTGCTCGCGCTCGCTGACGGACGAGTTGATCCCGCGTCGGCGTAGCTCCTGCATGAGCGCCTCGCTCGCCCAGCCGCTGAGCGCGAAGGTGACGATCGCGCACCGCTCGCTTCCCCGGTCGAGGATCCGGACGGCGTCGATCTCGGCGAGCCTGTCGCGCAGGCTGCCGCCGAGCGCCGGCGTCCGCTCCGCGACCGCTTCGATCCCGACCGCGAGCGCGTAGCGGGCCGCCATGGCCGCGCCGAGGACGGTTGCGTACGAGAACTCCCAGTCCTCGTAGCGCGCGGCAGTCGCGACCTGCTCGTACTCTTCGAACCCGGTCCAGCGTGCACCGCGCATGTCGATGAAAAGCGGCTCGTAGCCGGCGGCAAGCGCGCGATCGGAGACGTAGAGGAGGCCGCTTCCGCGCGGCCCGCGCAGGAACTTCCGGCACGTGGCGGAGAGGAAGTCGCAGCCGAGCTGCTCGACGTCGATTGCGTACTGGCCGACCGACTGGCAGGCGTCGACCAGATACAGCAGGTCGAGCTCGCGGCAGTGGCGGCCGATCTCGGCCACCGGCTGCACAAGGCCGGAGTTCGTCGGAATGTGTGTCGCGGCGACGAGCCGCGCACGGCGTTCCCGCATCAGCTTGGCCATCGCGTCGACGTCGACGCCGCCCTCGGGCAGATCTGGTGCGTGGAGGACCTCGGTGCCGAAACGCTTGTGCAGCGAGAGAAAAGCGATCTGGTTGGAGATGTAGTCGTCTCTCGTCGTCAGGATCACGTCGCCGGAGACAAAGGGGATGGATGAGAGAGCACGCGCGAAGGCATCGGTCGCGTTCGGTGTGAATGCGATGTTGCCGGCTTCGCAACCCAGTAGCTGAGCGGTTGCGGCGTAGAAGTCGTCAATGGCTTCGCCGCGAGCGTCGGCCGCCTCGTAGCCGCCGAGTTCCGCTTCGAGCTCCAGGTGCTCCGTCATGGTCTCGAGCACCGGCGCGGGCATGAGCCCGGCACCCGCGTTGTTGAAGTGGATGTGGTGCGCGCAGCCTGGTGTCTCGGCGCGAAGGCGGTCGAGGTCGAGCTTCATCGCCCAGCACACTAGAGCCGTCGCCGGTTCTCCCAGAGGTAGGTTTGTCGCTGAGATGACGAACACGACCGTCGACGACCGTCCGGTGCCGTTGCCGCCCGGGACCGAGGCGCCCGAGTTCCAGCTTCCCTCGACGCCGGATCAGATGGTGTCTCTCGCGGAGTTTCGAGGTCAGCCGGTGATCCTCGCCTTCTACCCCGAGGACTGGAGCCCGGTTTGCTCCGATCAGCTCGCCCTCTACCAGGAGCTGCTCCCCGAGTTCAAGAAGTTCAACGCGGAGCTCGTGGGGATCTCCGTGGACGGCATCTGGTCGCACCTCGCCTTCGCAAGGGACCGCAACCTGCATTTCCCGCTGCTCGCCGACTTCGAGCCCAAGGGCGAGGTGGCTCGGACCTATCAGGTCTACCGGGCCACGGAAGGCACGAGCGAACGGGCCCTGTACGTGATCGACGCAGACGGAGTCGTGCGGTGGAGCTACGTCTCGCCCGTGGGTATCAACCCCGGCGCCGACGGGATTCTCCGTGCTCTCGAGAGCCTCGTGGAGAGCGGCTCATGAGCAGGACCCAATTCGACGCGGTCCTCGCCGTCCCGGTTGACCAAGACCGCGACCACATCCAAGGGCAGGCCGACGCGCCGGTGACGCTGGTCGAATACGGCGACTATGAGTGTCCGTACTGCGGCGCCGCGTACCCGATCGTCACGGAGCTGCAGGACCGGATGGGGGAGAGACTGCGGTTCGTCTTTCGGAACTTTCCGATCACGACCTCGCACCCCCACGCCGAGCAGGCCGCGGAGGCCGCCGAGGCGGCCGCCGCCCAGGGCAGGTTCTGGGAGATGCACGACCACCTCTATGAGAACCAGCGGCGGCTGGGCGACCAGGACCTATACGCCTACGCCGAAGAGCTGGGACTCGACGTCGAGCTCTTCGAAAAGGAATTGGCCGGGCACGTCCACGCGCCGCGGGTCCGTGAAGACTTCATGAGCGGCGTCCGCAGCGGCGTGAACGGAACGCCGTCGTTCTACGTCAACGGGACGCGGCACGATGACTCGTACGATCTCGAGACCTTGCTCGCCGCTCTGGAGCGAGCCGCGGCGGCCTGAAGGCTCGGCCCTAACTAATCAGCGTTTCGATATTCCCGCCGGCGGGCATTGGTGTACGGCTAACGACGCCCGGGAGGCATCTCAATGAAAGGGTTATTCGCGGCGGGCCTTGGAGCGGCGCTCGCACTTGTCCTGACGATGAGCGCGGCCGCAGGAGCTTCGAAGACAGGCGGCTTCGCCAACTACTCGCTCGCCGAGACGACCGGAACAACTTGTCCCGGAAGCCAGGCATGCTCGAACATCGCCGCTGAGCCGGCCATTCGGGCCGACGGTGCGGGTCGGTTCTTCGGAAGCTCGGAGAACGGATTGGGCGGCGGCACGGTTGCGTTCCGCTCGGTCGACAACGGCCTTCACTACACGACGCTCGTGTCGCCGAACGGCGTCTCCGAGACGAACGACACAGGCTTCGCCCCCGGCGGCGGCGACACGGATCTCGCCGTGGCGCCGGTCAGGAACGCCGGCGGCTTCTACAACGTCTACGTCTCCAGCCTGAGCCTGGCGAACGTCGACGTCTCGACCTCGAGCGACGGCGGCGCGACCTGGACGCTGAATCCGGTGACAACGCCGGAAACAGTCGACGACCGCGAGTGGATTGCGGCGGACGGAGCAGCGGGAGTTTGCATCAGCTACCACGACGCGCCGCAGGGAATCACGGTCGGTTGCTCGCAGGATGCCGGCACGACCTTCACGCAGTTCGCGAGCGCGATCGACGCCGATCACGCCTTCCAGATCGGAGAGAACTCGATCGGCAACCTCGCCATCGACCCGAGCTCGCACGTGATCTACCAGACCTACTCGGCGATCACGACCGCAGCGGAGACGGCCTGCGCGCCGCAGCTTGGCGTCATCGCCGGCACGTGCAACTACCACGGCGTCTACATGGCCGTCTCAACCGACGGCGGCCTCACCTTCACCGACTATCCGGTGTACATCAACCCCGATCCGACGGTCGGCTACGGGCATCAGTTCGTGAACGTCTCCGTCGACAGTGCGGGCAACGTCTACTCGGTCTACACCGACGATCATCACGTCTACTACTCGTTCTCGAGCGATCACGGCAAGACCTGGAATGGCCCGTTTCTCGTCACCGCGACGAGCGGCACGCAGATCTTTCCTTGGTCGACAGCAGGCGATGCCGGCAAGCTCGACGTCGTCTACTACCAGACCCCCTACTTCGACGGGATCAACACGCCGGACAACTACCCGATGTCAGCTGCGTGGACCGTCGGTTTCGCGCAAAACCTGAACGCGCTCACCCCGCGCTCGTCGTGGTCGCGTCAGACCGCCTCGCCGATCAATCACTTCGGCGGAGTCTGCGAGAGCGGCGTCACCTGTACCGGCAACCGCGATCTGTTCGACGACTTTGGCGTTGCGGCAAGCCCGACGACCGGCCTCGCCTCGATCATCTACAGCGACGACCAGTTTCATCCGAACGCCCCAAACACTTCGGGCTGCGACGCGAGTACGACCAACAGTTCCTCCTGTGACCACACTGGGATCGCAACCCAAACGGGCGGCTCGGTGATTTTCGGCAAACGGAAGTGACCTGCTCGCACCGGGGGACGCGATCACACGCGCCCCCCGGTGCCCTCGTCAGGCGGCCTCGTCGAGCGCGACCAGATCACGGTCGGCCGGGCTGGCCTGAGTGCTCGGAGCCCGTGCCGACCTGACAAGCGTGATCGCGATCAGCGCGCCGACGAGCAGCAGACCCGTGAGCGCGTAGAGAGCGGTTTGAAAGCCGTGGTCGAGAGCCGCGCCGCTCGTAGCGGCGAGCGCGGAATGTGCCTGCACGTAATGGCTCGTCGAGCTGGCGGCGATCGCGCTCACCGCTGCGATGCCGATCGCGCCGCCGATCTGGCGGCTCGTGTTGATCAGGCCCGAGGCGACTCCGGCATCCGAGCGCTCGACACCGGTCAGGCTCGCAATCGTCACCGGCACGAACGTAAGCCCCATCCCTGCCCCGCCGAGCACGAATGCGGGGAAGAGATCCCAGAAGTAGTGCCCGTCGACCGGCAGCCGAGTCAGCCACGCGACGGAAACCGCCGAGAGCAGCAGGCCGGCCGTCAGAGTCGGGCGCACGCCCAGGCGTCCGACGATCACCTGCGCGATGTTCGACAGGACCACGACTGCCAGCGCGAAGCCGGCGAACGCGGCACCGCTCATCACCGCCGAGTAGTGCAGGACGTCCTGCAGGTAGAGCGTGAGCACGAAGAACTCGGAGAAGGCGACCGCGCCGACGATCGCCATCGCCGCATTCGCGGCCGACAGCGTGCGCGAGCGGAAGATCCTAAGAGGCAGGAGCGGGGCGGGCGAGCGCAGCTCGATCAAGACGAAGGCGAGCACGAGGCCCGCAGCGCCGGCGAGCAACTCGAGCGTCGAAGTGGCGCCCCAGCCGTCGGTCGTGGCGCGCGTCATCGCGTAGACAAGCAGCATCAGGCCCGCCGTGATCGAGGCGGCGCCCGGGAAGTCGAAGTGGCGATGCGCCACGTCGGCACGACTCTCCTGCAAGAGCAGCGGTGTCAGCGCGATCGCGGCGACCCCGACCGGCACGTTGATGAAGAAGATCCACGACCAGCTCAGGTAGGAGGTCAGCACGCCGCCGAGCAAGACCCCCGCGGCCGCGCCGCTCCCGGATGCGGCACCGTAGATCCCGAGCGCGAGGTTGCGTTCCCGGCCTTCCGCAAACCTTGTCATCAGCAGCGAGAGCGCAGCAGGCGCGAGCAGCGCTCCGCCGAGTCCTTGCACTGCGCGGAAGGCGATCAGCGAGCCCTCCGACCAGGCGAGGCCGCAGAGCAGCGAACTCGCCGCAAACAGGGCGAGGCCCGCGATAAAGAGTCGCCGGCGGCCGAGCAGGTCGGCGAGTCGCCCGCCCAACAGGAGGGCCCCGCCGAACATGATCGCATAGGCCGAGACGACCCACTGCAGGTTCGACTGGGAGAAATTGAGATCCGACTGGATCGAAGGCAGCGCGACGTTGACGATCGCGACGTCCAGAATGACCATGAATTGCGCCGTGACGATGAGAGCGAGCGCGCTCCAGCGCCGGTCACTCTTCGTAGGGTTGCTCACTTAGTTGACCTCCAAAATCGTTGACGAGATCAACTATACAGCAAGGCAACGCTTGAGCGCGCTACTCTTTCTGGCGTGAGCACCACAAGCACTATCCAGCCGTCGCCCATGCGTCCCCGGCTGCCCGAGGAACTGGTCGCCTCTACCACGTTCCTGCTGAAGCGGCTCGGCTTTTCAGCCAAGGAGCAGGCGATGAAGGCGTACGAGCAGACCGGCCTGCACCCCTACCACCACGCAATCTTGATCGTGCTGGCGGAGGGGTCGCGCGAGACTCAGGGTGCGATCGCGGACGCGTTGGGGTACGACCGTGGCCAGCTAGTCGGGCTGCTCGACGAGCTCGAGGAGCGCGACCTGGTCGAGCGCCGTCGCGACCCGAGCGACCGGCGCCGGCACCTCGTCCGGCTCACCCCGGATGGGGAGAAGATGCTCCGGCGGCTCAGAACGCTTTCGGCCGAGATCGAGGACGGGTTCCTCTCGCCGCTCAGTGACAAGGAGCGCGCGACCCTGCACGGCTTGCTTTTCCGCCTGGCCGAAGAGCACGATCCACGCTGCGGTCCGATCGGCGCTCCTGGCTTAACCGTCTGAGGAGAGGCGGCCGGCAAGCCGCCTCTCGGCCACCCGAGCTCGCATCGCTAACGTCATCCGAATCACATGGGCGCGAAGCGGGACAAGCTGACGCGGGAGTATGCGACGGACGAGATCGTCGTCGAGTGGGAGCCGCGGCTCTGCTACCACTCGCAGAACTGCGTCCGCTCGTTGCCGCAAGTGTTCGACGACAGCCGGCGTCCATGGGTCGAGGTGGATGCGGCGAGCGCCGACGAGGTCGAGGCCGCTGTCGCGCGCTGCCCATCCGGGGCGCTACGGACTCGCCGGCTCGGCAGCGCAGCTTCGACGCAACAGCCGGAGCAGCCGACGGTTCGCGCGAGCGAAAACGGGCCGCTGCTGGTCTCCGGCGGCGTGCGGGTCCTCGACGCGGAGGGCGCCGTCCTCTACGAGGGCGAAAAAGCGGCTCTTTGCCGCTGCGGCGGCTCGGGGAACAAGCCGTTCTGCGACGGAACGCACAAGAAGAACGGCTTCCGTGGCTGACGCCGAGCGATCAGCGGAAGCGGAAGTCGTCCACGTACCGGAGCTGAGCCGTTACGAGCTTCGGCTCGGCGGTCGCCTGATCGGCCACGCCGCCTACAGGCGCCGCAACGGACGCATCGCCTACACGCACACCGAGGTGGACGAGTCCTGCCAGGGCCGCGGCCTCGGCAGCCGTCTGGCCGCGGTCGCGCTGGCCGACGCGGCGAGGGAGAACCTCGAGGTCGTTCCCCTTTGTCCGTTCATCGCCTACTACATCGAGCGGCATCCCGAGTACCAGCAGCTCGTAGCCGTGTGACACAAGCCGATGGCCGAAAGGGACAACGGAGGTCGCCGTCGTCTCGCGCACGCCGAGGACGTAGGGTTGCACCAATCGACTAGGAGGTTCGGAATGGCGCTTGCACGTGTTGTGACCTTCGAAGGTGTCAGCAAGGAACGAATGGAAGAGATGGACCGCCAGATGCAGTCAGGTGAGCCGCCGGAAGGGTTCCCCTCGAGCGAGCTCATCGCGCTCCACGACCCCGAGACCGAGAAGTCGCTCGTGGTCATCATCTTCGACAACGAGGACGACTACCACGCCGGCGACGAGATCCTAAGTGCGATGCCGGCCGGCGACACTCCGGGGCAGCGCACGTCGGTGACGAAGTACAACGTCGCTACCCGCATGTCGAACTAGAGCGTCGCGCTTCTCCGGGATCGCTAGCCGCACGCAGTACTACACGGCGACGAGCCTCGACGGGTTCATTGCCGACCCCGAAAACTCGCTCGAGTGGCTGTTCAACCGCAAACTCGAGAGGGATGGGCCGCTGAACTACGGCGACTTCCTCGCCGACGTCGGCGCGCTCGCGATGGGGTCGACGACGTACGAATGGATCCTCGACCACGAGTTCGCCGGCAAGGAGCCGGCGGAGTGGAAGTGGCCGTATGACGTCCCGTCCTGGGTTTTCACGCACGGACAGCTGCCGTTCGTTCCCGACGCGCGAATCGAGTTCGCCGACGGGGACATCCCAGCCGTGCACGAGGCGATGGTCAGAGCCGCAGGTGACCGCAACGTCTGGATCGTCGGTGGCGGAGACCTGGCCGGCCAGTTTGCCGACGCGGGGTTGCTCGACGAGGTGATCGTTTCGATCGCACCGGTCACGCTCGGCGGCGGCGCCCCTCTGCTGCCGCGGCGGATCGAGCTGCGTCTGGAGGAGCTAGGACGGAACGGCGAATTCGTGAGTGTGAGGTTTTCCGTGCGTCGGCGCTGACCTCCGCAAGCCACGCTTGCACCGCCGCGGCAACCGCCGGGAGATCCGCTTTGAGGCCGTGATCGCCCGGCACCCCTACGACCTTGCGAAACGGGCCCGGCGGCGGCATCCCGAACGGATCACGCTCGCCCTGGACGATCAGCATCGGCAGCGTCACCGCTTCGAGCTCGGCCAAGCGGCTCTGTGGGGGTCTGCCCGCGCGCCGGGGCGGCTCGAGCGGGAACGCTAGGCAGAGCACGGCCACTGCACCGGTTGTCTCGGCGGTGCGGCAGGCGACGCGGCCGCCGAGCGACCGGCCGCCGACGATCAGCGGCAGGCCGCTGAGCTCGTTCGCGCGCAGGGCTTCGACGACCGCGGTCCAGGCTGTGTCGAGTTGCGGAGCGGCGGGCGGGGAGCGGCGGCCCGCGACGCGGTAGGGCTGCTCGACCAGTGCGACGCTGATTCCTTCCGAGAGCGCCGCATCGCGCGCCGCCACGAGATCCGGCGCCTCCACGCCGCCGCCGGCTCCGTGACCGAGCACGAGCGCCGCGGGTGGCGCGTCAGCCGGGTGCAGGTGGACACGGGCCGGTCCACGCGGAGTCTCGATCTCGAGGATCTTCACGGGGCTAGCGTCGCGCCATTCCGCCAAACCCTCCTACAGCGTGAAGTCTGTGGACGGCATCTCGGATGGCGGCTCGACCGCTTCGACGAGGAAGCCGAGCGCGTCCACCGTGTCGTAGTAGGCGGCCCTGCCGTCGCCGGCGGCTCCGAAGGAGTGGATACGTGCGATCGCGGGATGCCCGGCGGCCTCCATCTCCGCGCTCGTCTGCTTCACCGACGCGACGACATAACCGACGTGGTGGAAGCCTTCGCCGCGCTCCTCGAGCCAGTCGGCATGGATGCTCGGGCCGTCGAGCGGCTCGATCAGCTCGTACTGCGGGCTGCGGGTGTTCAGCACGAGCCGAAGACTCCATTCGGCCGGGCGCCCTCGGTACTCGCGGCCCTGGCCTTGCGGGCCGAAGACCCATCCGCGCCACGGCCCCGCACCGAGGCGCGCGTCGAACTCGCGGGCCGCACGCTCGACATCGCGGACGACGAAAGCGATCTGGAAGGGGGCGAGCCCTTCCAGCGACGGCGCCAACCCTCTCAGTATTCGTCGTGGCGCCTGATCCACGTTTGGGACGCGTCACCCTCGTCGCGCCCTTTCGGGGCGCGGTCGAGGATCGGGTAGTAGCCCATCAGGAACTCCAGCCCGCGGGCGCCGGTCGAGTACGTGTGATAGACGACGCCGTCCTCGAGGACGAAGGCGCTGAAGCCGGGGCCTTCCGTTAGGTATCCGGCCACGTCTGTTCCGGTGGCGTCTGCATGCTGGCGAAGGATCGGCGGCGGCTGCTCGAGCATCGGTCCCATGCGCTCGCGCACCTGTTCGTCGGTCTGCGAGACGCCGAAGTCGAAATTGAAGTCGCTTCCAGCCGACGAGACCCATGGAAAGCTCCAGCCCATCCGCCGCTTGTATGCCTGGAGCTTCGCGAGCGGCGCGCGGGAGACGTAGAGCACGGTCGCGTCACGCGCGCGCAGGTGCGGCAGCACGCCGTTGACGGCGTCGGCGCTCGATGAGCAGGTCGGGCAGCCGGCCTCGTACGCCGGTCCGAACATGAAGTGGTAGACGAGGAGCTGCGAGCGGCCGTCGAAGAGCTCGGGCAACGTTCGTGTGCCCTCGTCCGTCTCGAACCGGTACTCCTTGTCGACCGGAACCCACGGCAACTCCCGCCGTTGCTGCGCGAGCTCGTCTCCCATCCTTGTGTGCTCCTTCTCGCGACGCAGGAGTTCCTCGCGGGCGGCGAGCCACTCCTCGCGGGTTCCTACGCTGCTCTTCGGCACCTTGTTCACCCCCGTTGGCACTCTTTCGCAGGCGCAACCCTACGCGCTTGGCGATACTCGGCCGGCGTATGACGAGACCGTTCCTGCTTGTGCAACTCAGCGATCCTCACATCGGGGCGACTTGGGCTGACGGCGACCCCGTGGCGGGTCTGAGGGCGGCGGTCGAATCGGTGCGTCGCTTGCCGGATGCTCCGGATGCGGTGTTGATGTCAGGTGATCTGTCCGACAACGCCGCCGACAGCGAGTACGAGCTCGTGCGTGAATCGCTCGCACAGCTCGGTGCGCCTTTCTATGTTCTGCCGGGAAACCATGACGACCGTGACACGCTCCGCCGAAATTTCGACTTGCCCGGAGCAGTGGGAACACCGGTGCAGTACTCGGTGGAGCTCGGGCCCCTGCGGCTCGTAGTCTTGGACAGCACGCGGCCGGGGAAGGTACCGGGCGAACTGGATGCCGATCGGCTGAGTTGGCTCGATGCCGACCTCGCACGAGCGCCGGATCGGCCGACACTGATTGCGCTCCACCATCCGCCGGTCTCGACCGGGATTCCGGCGTGGGACGAGCTCGGCCTCCCGGCCGCCGATCGACGCGCGTTCGGTGAGGTTCTGCAGCGTCATCCGCAGGTGAGGCGAGTCGTTGCGGGGCATCTCCACCGTGCGTTGACATCGGAGCTGGCCGGCCGTGCGGTACTCGCGGTCCCGAGCACGTACGTGCAGATGCGCCTCAGCTTCAACTCCGACGAGATCGAGACTGCCGCCGAGCCGGCCGGCTTCGCCGTGCACTCGCTACTCGACGGAGAGCTCGCTTCGCACGTCCAACCTGTCACCTAGTCCATCGGAATGAACGAGACGATCGACGTCGCGCCGGGGCTCTGGGTCTGGCGCGTCGAGCATCCGGACTGGGATCCCGACGCCGGCTGGGAACCGGCGGTCACCTCCACCGTCGTCGAGTCCGGTGGCGAGGTGGCTGTGCTCGACGCGATCGCCCCGCCCGCAGAGGCGAGCGAGATCTGGGAACGGCTCGACGCGACACCGCCGACCATGGCCGTTGTCCTGAAGCCCGACCATGTCCGGGACGTCGACCTCTTTGTTCGACGCTACGGCGTCGAGGCATACGGACCCTCCCTCTTCTGGCGCCACGACATCCCCGAGACAGAGCTCGAGCCGATCGATCCGGGCACGGAACTGCCCGGCGGCCTCGTCGCCCTCTATGACGGCCGCGGACGCGCCGAGACCCCGCTCTGGCTCCCGGAGCAGCGCGCGCTCGTGTTCGCCGACGCCCTGACCGAACGCAACGGCAGCCTGCGCGTGTGGGCAACTCCCTGGCACGAGCTGAGCGTCCTGCCGGTGCTACGCGCAATGCTCGAGCTGCCCTTCGAGCACGTGATCGTCTCGCACGGGCATCCTGTCCACGACCGTGCCGCCTTCGAGCGCGCGCTCGAACTGCCGCCGTTCGACGAGGCGGGTGGCGAATAGAGACTCCCGTACCTTGCAGTCAGCTCGGGCCGGCTCGGTGTAGCTGAGCTTCGTGTGATCGCCGCCTCGAGGCGGCGATCGAGCCATGAATCCGCCCCTGGTAATGATTCCGCGTGGCTCCGGGGTGGTTTGAGCTCTTAGCCTGGCTGGCACTCGGAGTCGGGTTCGCCTCCGCGCTCGTCATCGTCGCCGACATCTTCGTGCTGGGCAACCGCCAGCACATGGCGATCATGGACATCGCCTTTCCCCTGACCGCGCTCTACCTGGGGCCGATCGCTCTCTGGGCCTACTTCGCGCGCGGGCGGCGGATGTCTCGTAAGCGGATGCCCATGAACGGGGCCAAGATGGACGAGGGCGCCCGCGACTCGTGGTGGCAGGTGTCGCTCTCGGACAGCCACTGCGGCGCCGGCTGCGCCCTCGGGGACATCGGCGGCGAGTGGATCGTCTGGGCGAGCGCCTGGATGATCGGCTCGACCGTGCTCGGCCCCGAGTACATCCTCGACCTGCCGCTCGCGTGGGTGTTCGGGATCCTGTTCCAGTACTTCGCGATCGCACCCTTGCGCGGCCAGCTCGGCAGGCTGACACCGCTGGGCGACGCGATCAAGTCGGACACGCTCTCGGTGCTTAGCTTCGAGGTGGGACTGTTCGGCTGGATGGCGCTTGCGGAGTACGCGATCTGGAGGTCGCCGCCACCCATCGACAGCTCCAGCCACTGGTTCTTGATGCAGATCGGGATGATCCTCGGCTTCTCGACGAGCTGGCCGGTCAACCGCTGGCTGCTATCTCACGGCATCAAGGAGCCGATGGCGACCGTCTGAAATCGTCGTCGAGCATCGGCGCGATCCGCCTCGGGGGTCCTGCTCTTCGGTCCGTGAGAAGCCGAGGTTGAAGAGCTAAGGCTGCGCTGACGCGCTACCCACCACGAGCGTCAGCCCTTCGATGCTCTGAATGCGGACACTCTCGCCGACGTCTGCCCCCTCCTCGCAGCGAGCCTGCCAGAGCTCGCCCTGAACCCTGACTTTCCCGAGCGGCCGGCAGGCGACGACGACCTGTGCATGCTCTCCGATCATTGCCTCCGCTCCCGTTTTCGGCTTCCAGCGCCGCGCCAGGCGCAGGCCCCAGGCGAGCTCGCCCGTCTCGACAACGAGACCCCCGAGGATCGCGACCAGGTTCCAGGGCCAGGGCAAGAAGATGAGAGCGAGCACGATCGCAACGGTCAACGCCACTGCTCAACCCTCTCACTGTCGTCGGTGCGCTGGCGTGACGCTCAGCGAGTGGGGGAGGCCGCCGAGTCGCAAGCTAGGCTCGCCCCAATGGAGTCGGTCGAGGTGCGGCGGTCGCCGCGGGCGCGGCGGTGGCGGCTCGAGGTGCCCTGGGACGAGCCGGCGCGGCTGAGCGTGCCACAGTCGATGAGCCGTGCGGAGGTCGATCGTGTGCTCGCGGAGAAGCAGCAATGGATCGCAGAGCAACGGCGGCGGCAGATCCCGCGGCTAGGGCTCGAGCGACTCGCAGTGAGCGAGTCGGAGGCGCGGATCGGAGCGCGCGAGCTCGTCTCGGCTCTGGCCGAGGAGGAGGCCGAGCGGCTCGGGGTTTCCTATGGGCGGATCCGGATCGGAGGCCAGCGGACGCTTTGGGGTTCATGCTCCTCGCGCGGGACACTCTCGTTCAATTGGCGGCTCGTGCTGGCGCCGCTCGACGTGCTCGACTATGTGGTCGTGCACGAGCTCTGCCACCTTCTGGTGGCGAACCATTCGCGCTGCTTCTGGACGCTCGTCGAACGGCAGCGGCCGCACTGGCGCGACCAGCGTGCCTGGCTGCGCGACCACGGACCCGAGCTTTTGGCCTTTAGTCCGTCCGACTAGGCAGCCCGGTCCCGGACTTGCCCTTCACAGGCGCACCGCGATGAGTTTCCGAGGCGCCAGGGGTCTTATTTCGTGATCCCGGTAGCGTCTGATCCGACGATGGGATCGGGTCGTGCCGGGAGCATTCGAGTCCCGACGGAGGGAGATGAGATGCCTGAACACAAGATTGGAACTCGCGAGGAATGGCAGGCGGCCCGCGACGGGCTCGCCAAGCTCGAGGCCGAGCAGGCGGAGCGCAACGAGGAGATCAAGAAGAAGCGCCTCGATCTCCCCTGGGTCCCTGTGGAGAAGGAGTACGAGTTCGACACCGAGGAGGGCAAGAAGACCCTTGCCGAGCTCTTCGAGGGGCGTTCACAGCTGCTCGCCTACAACATCATGTTCGGCCCCGACTACACGAACGGCGCCTGCCCCGGCTGCAGCAACCTGGGCGACGGGCTCGACGGCTCGCTCGTCCACCTGAACCACCGCGACGTGACGCTGCTTTGCTTCTCGCGGGCGCCGATCGAGCGGCTGGCCGCTTACAAGCAGCGGATGGGCTGGCAGTTCCCCTACGTCTCGACCTACAACACGGAGTTCGCCTTCGACTTCGGCCTTGCCTTGACCGAGGAGCAGGCGCAGCAGATTCGCGAGGTCAAGGAGATGATCGACAACCCGCCCGAGTGGCTCCAGGAGTGGTCACGCCAGGTCGGGGCCGAGCTCAAGGACGGGTTGCGCGAAGGCCCGAGCTGGATTGCCTTCGCGCGCGAGAACGGGACCGTCTACCACACCTACACGGTGATGGCGCCCGACCCGTTCGTCGCGCCCTACTTCAGCTTTCTGCTCGAGCGAACGCCGAAAGTCCAACCCGCCGAGCCTCGTAGTTGGCGCAAGGACGAGTACCCCGACTGACGCCGGTCCGGACGGTTCACGGGTCCTCAAACAGGGCTCGTGCCGGGACTTGCCGGCGGGGCCGGCTTGGCGTCGTCTGACTAGGCGGGATCAGTCAGACGACGCTCCGGCCGCGGCGGCAAGGGGCACGCGACGAACGGCCGCCCGAGGATTGCCGAGCCGAGCTTGTAAGCCTCACAACCCGTGCAGAAACCGGTGAGAGCTGCGAGGAGCGCGAGGCCGGCTACGAGCCCGCCGAGAATCAGCCCGACGAGCTCGAACCCGGCAGCGTACGCCGCCGTGGCGGCCGCGAGGAAGACGGCTCCGACAAGATTCGCGAAGCGCGGTGGACGGGCGTCCTCGAGCCGCCCCTCCCCGAAGCGCGGCTGCACGAGCTCGAAGTAGACGAGACAAGGTAGGCAGAATCGACGGCCGAGCGTCAGCCCGATCAGCAACTGACCGGCCAGGACGGCGAGCAGCCACCACCAGCCGGTGGTGACAGCGACCACGGCCACCCCGCCGATGGTCGCCTGATTGAATCGAGGTGCCCGCGAGTCGATCATGTCGAGGTCGCGGTAGGGGTCGGCGATGCGCTTCACTTCGAAAAGTATTAGCGGAACGACGCGGTTTGGCGCGTGGCTCGCTGTGGGCTGCCACCCGTTTGCGGGTCAGTCCCTTTGAGCCGACGATCCGCGAGACCCGATAGCTTGGCTCGCCTGTCGGCATGCTCGGAACGACACCTCATCCCGCGTCACCTGCCCGAGGCCGGTTGAGGCAGCCCAGGAGCTCGTAGCCGATGCGGCTCTGGCGGCTCACCCGGACGGGCCAGACCGCGCTCGACGGCGCTGGGACGGCGAAGCACGGCGGCCGCTACTCGCCGCCGGGTTCACCGGTCGTCAACTTCGCCTCGGAGGCGGGCCTCGCGGTGCTGGTGGCCCTGCGATATCTGCCGGGCAATCCAGCCGATGCGCCAGATGACTACGTGCTCGGCTGGACCGAGATTGATGCGATTCCCGAGAGGGTCCCCGACGCCGACGCCGACGCCGAGGACGCGATCCGCGCCTGGGTTGCCCGGTGGCTCGAGGAGCGCCGCAGCTTGCTGGCTGCAGTGCGCTCGCAGGTCCTCCCGGAGGCGGACATCGTGTTGATGAACCCGCTCCATCCCGATGCCGCACGGGTACGCCCGCTCGTCCCCCGGCCGTTCCGCTTCTCCGAGTGCCTCCACACTCCGCCGATGCGTGCGCGCTACTCCGGCGAGAGCGACGCTCCGAGGTAGCCTGAGGTCAAGCGCTAGGACTCGTTCGGCGCATGGAGGCGCCTCGCAATGGCTGAGAGGAAACCTGCAAAGACGGGCACGAAGAAGTCCGGGAAGAGAACCACCGGCAAGACTTCCAAAGGATTCACGGCCGACGAACGAGCCGCGATGAGGGAGCGCGCCCAAGAACTGAAGGCGGCCGCGCGCCGTGGTCCGCGCGCAGGCAAGGCGGACGGGGAAGGCGAGGTGCTCGCGAAGATCGCCGAGATGCCGGCACCCGATCGCGCCATAGCCGAGCGGCTCCATGCGCTCATCAAGGCCAGCGCCCCGGCCCTCTCGCCGAGAACCTGGTACGGGATGCCCGCGTATGCAAAGGACGGCAAGGTCGTCTGCTTCTTCCAAAGCGCGCAGAAGTTCAAGACGAGGTACGCGACGTTCGGCTTCAGCGACAAGGCGAACCTCGACGAAGGCGCCATGTGGCCGACCACCTTCGCGCTAGCGGAGTTGACGGCCGCCAACGAGCGCCGGATCAGGGCGCTCGTGAAGAAAGCCGTTAGCTGAGGACTGAACTCGCCGCTGGCTGGACCCCCGTGGACCCCACTACAAGACGGCGATTGTCATTCGGCAGGCCCCTGTCCGACCGCGGGACAAAGCGATGCGGAGGGCCCCGACGTCCAGGGTCGAGCGTATCTCTAGAGAGGGGTTTTTCGACGATCCGACGACTGTCCTCTAGCTCGTCGCCCGTTCGTCTCATCGGCGACCATCAACGCGAGAGGAGGAGCGATGAAGTACATGCTGTTGATCCATCACGGTGAGACGCAGTGGGAGCAGCTCTCGGAGGAGGAGCAGAAGCGGATTCCTGCCGACTACCAGGCGGTTAGCTCGACACCGGGCGTGACTCCGGGCACCTGGATGGAGCCGCCGGAGCTGGCGACGACGGTCCGCGTCGATGGCGGCAAGACGCTGACGACGGACGGCCCATTCGTCGCTGTCAAGGAGGCACTCGGCGGCTACCTGTTCTATGAGGCGGACGATCTCGACGCGGCGATCGAGCTCGCGTCGCGCATTCCGGCGGCGCGGCTTGGTGGAGCCGTCGAGGTGCGGCCCCTGAAGGAGTCGTAGCGATCCTCGAGCAGGTCTTCCGCGACGAGTGGAGCCCTGTGCTGGCGAGCCTGATCGGCTTCCTCGGCGACTTCGAGCTCGCCGAGGAAGCCGCGCAGGACGCATTCGCGATCGCGGCGGAGCGGTGGCCGCGCGAGGGAGCACCGAGCAACCCGCGCGCCTGGCTCGTCACCACCGGGCGGAACCGCGCGATCGATCGCATCCGGCGCGAGCGGACGCTTACGGAGAAGACGCGCCTGCTCGAGTTGCCCGAGGCGATGGAGGATGCGATGGACGAGACGCCGATTCCCGACGAACGGCTCGAACTCGTGTTCACCTGCTGTCATCCGGCACTCGAGCTCGATACGCAGGTCGCGCTTACCCTGCGCACTCTGGGCGGGCTCGACAGCGACGAGATCGCCCGGGCGTTCCTCGTCTCCGAGCAGACGATGGCGAAGCGGCTCGTCCGCGCGCGGCAGAAGATCAAGCGGGCGGGAATCCCGTTCCGCGTGCCGCCGGCGCACCTGCTGCCGGACCGCCTCGACGCGGTACTCGCAGTCGTCTACTTGATCTTCAACGAGGGCTACGGCGGGCGTTCGCACCTGGCGGACGAGGCGATCCGGCTCGGCCACGCGCTCGCCGAGCTGATGCCCGACGAGCCCGAGGTGCACGCGTTGCTCGCGTTGATGCTGATCACGGATGCTCGCCGCGAGGCCCGCTTCGACGACGGCGTCATCGTCCTGCTTCGCGATCAGGACCGCTCGCTCTGGAACCTCGACCAGATCGCCACAGGCAGAGCGGCGCTCGACCGTGCGCTTGCGCTGGGCGGTCGCGGGATCTACGCGCTGCATGCTGCCATCGCGTCGCTGCACGCGGAGGATCCGCAGGACTGGCCGCAGCTCGCCGCCCTGTACGCCGAGCTCGCGCGCCGAACCGGCTCGCCCGTCGTGCGGTTGAACGAGGCGGCCGCGATCGCGGAAGCGGGAGACGTCGCCGCTGCACTTGTCCTCGTCGAGAGCCTCGAGCTCGAGCAATACCACTACCACCACTCGACGCGTGCCGAGCTCCTACGCCGCGTCGACCGCGTCGACGAAGCGCGGGCGGCATACGGACGCGCCCTCGAGCTCGTGCACTCCGACGCAGAGCGCTGCTTCCTCCAGCAACGCCTCGCCGAGCTCGCGTGAGCGACGAGGCGGGAAGCGCGACCCTCGCCTCCCTCAAACCCGGGGGTCGGTCCGGCGTTCAGCCGGGCGCGCCGTCGAGCGGTTCGGCGAGTTCGACGATCAGGCCTTCGGGTCCGCGGACGTAGCAGAGGAGGAAGGTGTTCTCGAAGTCGACGATTTCCCCGACCGTTTCCCAGCCGGCCTCTCGGACTCGGTCGACGACGCCGCGGACGTCGTCGACCTTGAAGGCGACGTGCCGCAGCCCAGGACGGTTCGCGGCTGGCGCCGGCTCTTGAGCGCGGGCGGACGGCGAGTGGAAGCGCGCCACCTCGAAGATGTCGCTGCCGTCGGGGGCACGAGCCATCACGATCTCGACGGTTACGTTCTCGAGGCCGATGATCCGGTCGATCCACTGGCCGCTGAACACTCCGGGCTCGCCGCAGTCGAAGCCGAGTAGCTCGAGAAACCGGACGGTCTCGTCGAGGTCCTCGACGACAAGACCGATGTGGACGAAGTCGGTGATGCCGGGGCGATGGCTGTCCATTGAGATCAAACGACTCGCCCGAAATCGCGGGCTGCCGGAGGCGTGAAGTTACTGCCGTCCGCGGCGGGCGGTCGCGGCGAATCGGATCGACCACAAACAGATGAAACAAGGATCAGCGCCCGGCGATGCTGGTGGTGTCCGTTGAGGAGTACGACATCGCCGACGTGCGTCCAGTGTTCGGGAAGGAAGCAGAGTGAACTTGCAAGCGGAGCCACGCTCGCCCGATGAGACCCGCGCCTAGTACCCGGCGGCGGCGAAGAAGTCGATAAGCAGTTCGTTGACGCGTTCAGCCTCGTCGTGATGCACCCAGTGCGACGCGTCAGGCAGGCGCTCCACGCGGTCGAGGTTGGGTACGTCGTCGCGGTCGGGCTCGGCCAGTTCGGAGCCGAGGTAGGAATCGCGTTCACCCCAGATGACCAGTGTCGGCGCCGAGATCGGGCGAAGCTTTGCTGCGGCTTCCTTCTGGGACTGTCTTACCGAGGCGCGGTAGTAGTTGATCATCCCAGCCGCTGCCCCCGGCTGCGACCACGCCTCGACGTAGCGTTCGATTTCCTGCGGCGTATAAGGCGGGTTCGCGTCATGCAGGAAGTGTCGGAAGAAGTGCCAGTCTCTGGCGTGCACGATCTCCTCGGGCAATCCCGGTACCGCAAAGAAGAAGAAGTACCAGGACTTCCGCAGCTGGTTCGGGTCGTGCAGTCCCTCCTGGAGCCGCCGCGGATGGGCCGCGTTGAGGATGGCGAGTCGGTCGACCACCTCGGGGTGGTTCATCGCGGTGGTCCAGGCGATGCTTCCGCCCCAGTCGTGACCGACCAACAGCGCGGACTCGGCACCGAGTTCTCCGATGAGGCCGCGGATGTCGGCGGCGAGCAGGTCGACGGCGTAGCCCTCGAAGCCCTCTGGCTTCGATGACAGGTTGTAGCCACGGGTGTCGGGGGCAACGACCCGAAAACCCGCCGCCGCGAGCGGCGCGATCTGTAGCCGCCAACCGAACCAGAACTCCGGGAAGCCGTGCAGCAGAACGATCAGCGGCCCGTCACCGGCCTCGACGTAATGCAAGCTCTGATCGCCGACCTCGGCATAACCCTCCCGAAGCTCGGTCCCGACGTCAGGGAGCAGGCTGGTGGTGGTCATGAGGACCTCCGTGGGTAGGGGAACTTGGGCGCGAGACTACGCCTGCCGGTCTGGAGAAGCAACAATCGCCACCAGACGGCCGCGACGCAGTCGACCAAGGCGGTCGGGTGACATTCCCGCACGCTCGCGCAGGTCGTGGTCCTAGTTCGCGTCGTATTCCAGATCCTCCGGGTCGAATTCGCCGGACGGACTCTGCTGCGACCGATGAGATCGGCGCCGCGGTCCAGTCGAATCAAACGAGGACAAAAACCCAGCGAGAAGGAGCTGCGACCATGAAACTGACCACCATGACGCAAGTCACCGTCGATGGAGTGATGCAGGGAAACGGCGGCGCGTCGGATGAGGACCGCAGGAACGGATTCGAGCGCGGCGGATGG
>VAXH01000040.1 GCA_005883955.1 Actinomycetota bacterium
TTACCGCTGAGGCCGTTCCGCAGCGACCGATTCCGGGCCGGCCGCTGACGATCCGCCAGGGGTCGGCTCCGAGATGCTCGTCCGGCCAGGCGACGAGGGCACAGTAGAGGTCGGGGGACTGTGAGACTCGGCGGGTCGCGCGACTTCGCGTGAGCGCGGCGCCTGGTCTCAACCCGGCGTGATCAGCTCGACCGGGTAATGAGACCGACCGGGCAGGAGACGCCGTGCCGCCGAGGCTGCACGACGCCGCCTTGGACCGGATCCAACCCAGGCGCGCCGACCTCGCCCAGGCGCTCGGTCGCTCGTGGAACGGGGTGTTGAACGGCGTCAACGTGGGTAGCGCACCTTGCGTCTACACACGCCGAGGGAGGTACTGCATGCGTCTCTCACGATGGATCACAGCCGGGATCACGGCGATCGCAGCATTCGCGGTCGCCGGACTCGCGCTCGCCGCTTCAGGCCCCGTCGACGTCTCGGGCCTGAGCCCGTTCGCGAGCTGCACCATCGGCGGCCCTGGCACGAACTACGTCAACAGCGAGGTCGAGCCCTTCGTCGCGGTTAACCCCACCAACCCGAGCAACATCGTCGGCGTCTTCCAGCAGGACCGCTGGTCGAACGGCGGCGCTCACGGGCTCGTCACCTCCACCAGCCACGACGGCGGCTCGACCTGGGCCGAGTCCTGGGCTCACTTCAGCAGCTGTTCCGGGGGGACCGCCGCGAACGGCGGCGACTACGGGCGGGCGTCCGACCCCTGGGTGACCTTTGCGCCGAGCGGCGACGCCTACCAGATCAGCCTGTCTGCGAGCTCAGACCTCACCGTCTCGGCCGTGCTCGTCAGCAAGTCGATCGACGGCGGTGACACGTGGAGCGAGCCGACGACGCTCGCTCGCAACGTCTCGGCCTTCCCCGAAGGACCCGGCTTCAACGACAAGGAGTCGATCACTGCCGATCCGACGAACGCGAACAACGTCTACGCCGTCTGGGACCGGAGCCGCTTCCCGAGCGACCGCGCCGGCGTCACGGCGCAGATGAACGCCGCCTCGGTCCGCGGCGACATCATGTTCTCGCGGACGACCGACGGCGGCCAGACCTGGGAGACGGCGCGTGACATCCTCGGCCTGAACCAGAACGAGTTCACGGTCGGCAACCAGATCGCCGTGCTACCGGACGGGACGCTCGTCGACATCTTCGAGGACCTGAACGGCTCCGGCCGCCAGCGGTCGCCGAACCAATTCCACGAGTCGGTCATCCGCTCCACCGACCACGGCGCCACCTGGTCGAAAGTGATCGACATCTCGACCGACGGCTCGATCGCCGTCCGTGATCCCGACACAGGCGCCTTCGTGCGTTCCGGCGCCGGACTTCCGGACATCGCAGTCGCGCCGAATGGCACGCTCTACGCCGTCTGGTCGGACGGCCGCTTCAGCGGCTTCACGCACGACGACGTCGCGCTCTCACGCTCGACCGACGGCGGCCTGACCTGGTCGACCCCGATCAAGGTGAACGCATCGCCGTCGGGCGTCGCAGCTTTCACGCCCTCCGTCGACGTGGCCTCGGACGGCACCGTCGCGGTGAGTTACTACGATTTCCGGAACAACACGCCCGATCCGAGCACGCTGCCGACGGACGCCTTCACCGTCTTCTCGCACGACGGCGGAGCTAACTTCGGTGGCGAGCTCCGGTTGACGAAGACCTCGTTCGACCTCGACCTAGCACCGCATGCCGGGGGCCTTTTCCTCGGCGATTACGTCGGCCTGGGCCACACGGGAACGACGTTCGTCCCGTTCTTCACCCAGACCGTCTCGAGCTCGAACCCGACCGACGTCTTCGCGTCCTTCGTCCCTTAGGACGTGGCCCCGACGGGTGGGGGAGCGCCGCTCCCCCACCCGTGATCCGCGTCCGGCGCAGCCTCGGGCCCGGCCGACTTTCACGACGCGACCCTCCTCGGACTGAGCGTCGATTTAGGGAAGACCGAAATAGCGAGCAGACGCGGCATCGCTCTTTACGTCGCCTTTACCGCCTCCTTTTACGTCGCCTTTACCGACTCGAGTGTGAGGTGAAGAGGTCTGCGGAATCTACACCTGTGCAGCACTTTTTCCCACTGAAAGGGGCCTCGAATGCGTAAAACAGTCGTAGCTCTGTTAACGGCCGGGCTTGTACCGCTGCTTGCGAGTGTCGGCACAGCGGCGAGTCCGCAGACGGTGACGATCTCGGCCTCGCGGCCGAGCGTCGTCTTCGGCAAGAGCGTCACCCTCTCGGGCAAGGTGTCCAACGGCAAGGCGGGCGAGAACGTGAGCGTGCTCGCCGAGCCGTTCGGGACGACGGCCTTTGCGGCGCTCGCAACCGCGCAGACCGTCTCCGGCGGTCACTGGTCGGACGTGGTTAAGCCGACGATCGAAACCTCCTACCAGGCGAAGTGGAAGAGCGCGACCAGCTCGACGGTCAGCGTCAAGGTACGTGCTCGTCCAGCGGCTGAGCTCGAGCGGCGTTGTGACGCTGAAGCGGGTGACGCTCGATGCGAACTCCGCGGCGACCTTCCGCGTCCGCTTGCAGCACGGCCGCTCGCGCCTGCGGGTCGTGATGCCGACCTCACAGACGGCGCCGGGCTACATCACCGGCACGAGCAACGTCGTGACGGTGCTCCACTGACGACAAACCGGGCTGACGCAACAACGCGTCGCCTAGACCCGAGGAGCGCGGTCGTCGCCGGATCGGATGAGCGGCCGCGCTCCCGCTCTTTCGGAACCGCCGCCTCCCTCGGCGCGCCGTGGACTGACTAGCGGTCTCGGGAAACCACTCCCGGACGGTGACCCAGGCTTGATTTCCTGCCTGTGCGCCCGTTAGGCGGCTTCGGCAGCATCGCCATCGAGCTCCTCGAGGACGGTGGCCATCGACTGCACGGCAAGCCCATTCGTCGGCGGGGGAAGGTCTGCGCTCGCCCAGCCGCTCGGTCGCTCGTAGAACGGCGCCTTGAACGCCGTCAACGTTCCCGGATGCCAAAGAACGGCTGCGAGATGTTCGCGCTCTATCTGCGGGGGGGTCGGCGCAAGCCACAAGAGGCTTATCGCCACTGACGCCGCCGCCGCGGGGTGGTCGCCCGACGACTGCCGTCGCCGCCCGGTGTCAATCCGCAGGTGCACGAAGAGGAGCAGAGAGCCCCGCCCGCGCGGGGCTCTCGCGTAAATCGATTCAGTCGCTGCTTCCCAGCTTGCCGGCCAATGCCGAGCCCCAGGCCATGTTGCGTGGCCGGAAACTCGAGAACGGCGTGATCTGGGTCAGGTCGGTGCCGTCAGGGCGGACTTGGAAGAGGGCGGACAGCGAGCCCTGCTCAAGTCTCAGAGAGATCCATTGCCCGTCGGGCGAGTAGGAGTTGCCGAAGGCGCGGGTGCCGCCCGGCGGGTAGTCGGTCACCGCCCGCCGGTCGCTGCCGTCCCGGGCGATCGTCCAGGTGTTGACTTGCGCGTCCGGCGTCCCCTCGCCCGCGGTGGTGATGAACATGATCCGCTGACTGTCGGGCGACCAGTCGGACTTGTTCCCGACCTCGTCGCTGAAGGGCGTCAGCTGCCGCAAGCCGCTGCCGTCGATATTGGCGTCGAACAGGGCCGAGTCGCCCTCGGGCGAAAAGCAGGTGAAGGAGATCATCGTCCCATCGGCCGAGACTTCCGGGTCGGTGACGCCCGTTCCCTGGCAATCGCTGACGAAGCGCCGGTCGTTGCCGTTGCGCTCCATGCTGAAGATCGCGTCGCGGCTGACGCCGTCGAAGCCCTCGTAGTAGATCCGGTGGCCATCCGCGCTAAAGGTCGGCGAGGCCTCGCACTGGTCGCCGTTGGCGAGCGGCAGGATCCGCAGGCCGCCGCCGTTGCGGTTCATGGTCGCGATGTTGCAGAAGTCGTTTGCGACGACGTTCGCCGGATCGAACTCGAACACTATCCGGTTGCTCTCCGGCGACCAGTGCGGCAGGAACGCGTCGCCGGGGAGGTTCGTGATCTGCCGCAGGCCCGTTCCGTCGGGAGCGATCGTGAAGATCTGGCCGCTGCCTGCCACTTCGCCGCGAAGCGCGATCAGGCCGTTCGGCCCCGGTAGCGTCGCTCCGCCTCCTGCCGGCACTGCGAGCGCAATCAAGATTCCGCCGAGGATGAGGAGCCTCGTCATGCGGTTCCCTCCTTCTCCCCCCAAAGGCTTTGAAGTGCCGCCTGCCGCCGGGCGAGATTGGATCTGCGAGAGGAGGACGGCTCCTCGTCTGTCCAATCGTTTGTTGCTAGCGACGTAGACCCGCCAACCCGGCCGCGATTGTTCGCTAGTCGCCGTGCGAGTCGATTTATGCGGATCGAACCCGGCTTGCCATTCCAGGCTCCGCGTCGCCTCCTGCCCGCCCTGTTAGTCGTCCGGTGACCGAAACCTGACATCCGAGATCGAACGAGTCAAGGTTCGCGCTCATATCGATCGTCGCCGCGCTCGGTCTGCCGCCGAGCTTGGAGCCTGCGGTCAGGTGCATCGTCAAACGGCCGCTTGAGTACAAGGCCAGAGTCGCCAGGCTCGAGCCACTGCCAACACTTTAAGTTCAGGGAGGCGCGCCAGCGCTCCTCGCGGCGGCCCGCTGACCACGCGAGCAAGCGTTCACTCGCTTTCCGCGGCGAAGGGGCTGCGGATGACTCGCTTGTGCAGTTCAAGCTCCGCTTCGACAGAGTGGGCTACTGGAGTCGACAATTGGGAACGGAATCCACGATGAGCAGGCGTAACGTGCTCTCGGCGGTGAAAGCTTCGACGGCTACTGCGCTGCGTACTGCCGCGTGGCGTAGCGGCTTGTGCCTGCTCGGAGCGTTGCTGCCGCTCGCGTCGTCCTGCGGAGATCACTCATCGCTGTCGCAGACACTCCGCACGTGCGTCGACCGCTGGAACCAGGGAAACATGGTCGGCTGGGGCCCAGGGCCGGTAAACGTCGCCTTCCGCCGGCCGAATGCGAAGGAGCATTCCTCGATCGAGCTAGGCCCGCGCCGCCTGTGCATCGTTGGAATCGCCGTCGGGGATGGGACGTGGACCTGCCTACAGTCCGGGACCAGCGCCTACTGGTGCCCCCCGCTCCATGAGGCCACGGGGCCGCGCCTGCCGAAGAACGCGACGCTCGACAGACACGGCGTGCTGACACTCGACTCACCGCTGAAGGGCACACACCCAGCCCCGCCGCTCCCGTGGCAGCGCTACCCGCGGGAGGACGGCTACATCCACCCATGGACCGCGAGCGGCAAGCTCCGCGCCGGGCTCCGCTTCAAGGGCGAGCAAAGGGGCCGGTGTTTCCTCGCCGAGGAGACGGCAAGATCCGCGGTCAGCTGCCTTTATCCGTCAGGCGGACGTGCCGACGCGTGCTTCCCGCGGCGGCGGCCGTGGCAGCGCGGCGACCTCGCCGCCTGTTCGTTCGGCCCCGGCTCCAGGAGGTTCACGCGCTGGGTGATCACAGAGACATCGGATCCTCAGATCTTCGTTCCCTGGAACACGATCGGCGACATCTCGCTCGGCGGTTACAAGGAAGAGGTGGAGGCCGAGTACGGCTCCGCAGGCCACGGTTTCCATGTCATCCAGCGGTACGGGCACAACGTCCAGGGCTACTACAGACTGCACGGCGACCGCGTCGTCGTCACCTTCTACGGCGACCGGGTCGGCGAGATCGAGTTCGCGACGCGGTACTACCGGACGAAGAGCGGCTTCGGCGTCGGGAGCCGGATCCCGCTCGGCCCGTGTCACAGGACGATGGGATACGCATGCCTGCACCTCTGGCATGGGTTCATGTGGAATCTCCGGCTCCGGGAGGAGCCCTGCCAATGCTGGGTCAAGGTCGGCCGTGGCCCGCGTTCGCTTCCCGCAACCGTCGACAACTTCCTCAAGCCGTGGTTCTTCATCTACGTCGACCACCGCCGCGTCTCCGGGTTCTCCTTCGCCCTGAAGTTCGTCGACTGACGGTTTCGGGCGCTACGTCGCCATGGAAGCGCCCGACCGGGTGATTTCCCTTTGACAGATCAATTGCTTGGGGGCGCAGCCGGCGCGGGCAGCGTTCGTTGCTGTGGATCTGGCGCGGCCCGCTGACCGGCAAGGTGGTTGACCATGGCGTCGGCGGCCGCGAGACCGGCCGCGATCTGGTCGTGGCCGGGCTGGCCCAACACGACTCCGGTGATGGTTGTCCGTTTACCGGCGATCCAGCGGATGGCCCGGAAAGCGAAGCAGCCGCCGGCCGCGCGGTCCGAGCCGGTCTTGACACCGACGAACCCGTCCCGCCCGAGCATTGTGTTCGTGTTGTGCACGGTGCCGGCGACCGGCAGCGTCGCGCTCGCTGTGGCGACGATGCTCGCGAACACCGGCAGGCGCATCGCCCGATCGACGATGCGCACCTGGTCGGCGGCGGTCGACACGGTTGCGTCGTCGTAGCCGCTCGGGTCGCTGTAGCGGGTGTGGGTCATGCCCAGCGACCGGGCGGCGGCATTCATCCGGGCAACAAACCGCTCCGCCGAGCCGTCGTCCCATCGCGCCAGAACCGCGGCGATGTTGTTCGCCGACGGCAGCAGCAGTGCCTGCAGCGCCTGTCGCTCGGTCAACTGCTCTCCGCCGGCGATGGGCACGACCGACTCGTGCTGTCCGCGCCGGCGGTCGGTGTCGGCGACATCGGCGTCGGTGAGCGTGATCGTCGGGCCGTCCTCGCCGGGCCGTAACGGGTGGTCACGGAGCACGAGATAGGCCGTCATCACCTTCGCGACGCTGGCGATTGCAGCCGCGTGCTGGTTCGGGCCGGCTTGGACCTGCGACTGCCCTATCTGGACGGCGGCTTGGCCGTATGCCGGCCAAACGGGGCCGGGCAGCGCCTCGCCACGCGCACCACGCTGCGCCTTGCGAAGGACGTCGATCGATGATGCGCCCGTCGAGGACGAGGACGCCAGCAACTGGTAGCTGAGGAATGCGGCGATCGCCGCGATGACGACCAGCAGGCCGGCGACACGGACTCTGTGCATCCGAACCCGACGGGTCGTCGACTCCGACCTGTACACGGTTCGTGCTTGCTTGCCATGAACCACCCCTCCAGCCTGCCCAGCGTCGTGTTGCCAGCACGTATCTGCTTTTCGATATGCCGACGATATGCGCCCGCTCTACCATCGGAGCATGCGGGTATTGATCGTCGAGGACGAGCCCTACATGGCGGAAGCCATCCGCGACGGCCTCCGCCTGGAAGCGATCGCGGCAGACATCGCAGGTGACGGCGGCACCGCTCTGAAGCTGCTGCGTTTCAACGCCTACGACATCGCCGTCCTCGACCGAGACATTCCCGGACCGACCGGCGACGAGATCGCCGAACGCATCGTCGCCTCCGGCAGCGGCATGCCTATCTTGATGCTCACTGCTGCCGACCGTCTCGACGACAAGGCCTCCGGGTTCGAGCTCGGCGCCGACGACTACCTCACCAAGCCGTTCGAGCTCCGAGAACTCGTGCTCCGCCTCAGAGCACTCCACCGCAGGCGCGCCCACAACAGGCCGCCTGTGCGAGAGATCGCAGGTCTGCGGCTGGATCCGTTCCGCCGCGAGGTCTACCGCGACGGCCGCTACGTCGCGCTGACCAGGAAGCAGTTCGCAGTGCTCGAAGTCCTCGTCGCCGCCGAAGGCGGCGTCGTCAGCGCAGAAGAACTCCTGGCGCGAGCATGGGACGAGAACGCAGACCCGTTCACCAACGCCGTGCGCATCACCGTCTCGGCACTGCGCAAGCGGCTCGGCGAACCCTGGATCATCGCCACCGTGACTGGCGTCGGCTACCGCATCGACACGCAACCGGACACCAGGCCTGAGGGAGAAGAGCGTGGATAGAGCCCCTGGCTTGAGCGTTCGCCTCAAGCTCACCCTCAGCTACGCCGGCTTCCTGATGCTCGCAGGTGCCGTGCTGCTCGCCGTCGGGTACTTCTCCCTTTCGCGTGGTGTGCACCCTGGTGTGATCTTCATGGTGCGCAGCCACGCCGACCTCCTGCGCGCCTTCGCTCCGACCGCGGCCATCGTGATGGCGTTCCTGCTGGTGTTCGGTCTGCTGGGAGGATGGCTCCTCGCCGGGCGCATGCTCGCCCCGCTGGCGCGCATCACAGACGCCACACGCACGGCCGCGAGCGGGTCACTCTCGCACCGGATCGAGTTGGAAGGCCATCAGGACGAGTTCCGCGAGCTCGCCGACGCCTTCGACACCATGCTCGCCCGGCTCGAAGCGCACCTAGCCGAACAGCAGAGATTCGCAGCCAACGCCTCCCACGAACTGCGCACCCCGCTGGCGATCACCCAGACGCTTCTCGAAGCGGCCCGCAAAGATCCGAACCGCGACAACGGCGAACTCGTCGACCGCCTTCACGCGGTCAACACCCGAGCGATCGACCTTACCGAGGCATTGCTCCTGCTCAGCCGCGCCGACCAGCGGTCCTTCATCCGAGAACACGTCGACCTGTCCCTCGTCGCGGAAGAAGCCACTGAAACGCTTCTCCCGCTCGCAGAAAAACGCGGCCTCACCATCGAGACCTCCGGCGACATGGCACCCGCCATTGGCTCGCACGCGCTCCTGCTGCAGCTGAGCACCAACCTCGTGCACAACGCGATCGTCCACAACCTGCCCGAACAGGGCACCGTGTGGGTCACGACCAGCGTTCACGCCAAGAGTGCGGTACTCACTGTCGAGAACACTGGCGACAAGCTCAACCCACAATTAGTCGCCACGGTTGCCGAGCCGCTTCTTCGCGGCAGCAAACGCATACGCACCGACCCTCGCCCCCCGGGCCGCAGGCGGGCTCCGCGTCACGGTACAACTACCCGCCGCGCCACCGCACCCAGGAGGCGTTTGCAAGCGAGCGAACGGTTTGGGGACAGGTCTTGGGGATAGTTACCGGGTTCCTCGGGGCCGCCCAGGGCATCTCGAGGAAGAGGTCGACAAGAGCCCCGAAGGCGCATAGATCCGAGGAAACCAAGGCGAGATCCAGCCCACCACCATCGTTAGGTGTTCGACGCACCAGCAACTAGCCACAGCCCTGACCGCGGGTCACAACGGCGTCAGCGCGCCGAAGTTGCGCGTGACTTACTCCTTGTTCGGCAGCAGCTCGAGCAGCCCGGAGAACAGTGGCGTGATGAGGCGCGAATGCGGATACACGCGGTACGTGTTGTAGACCGCGCCGTCCCCCATGGCGAACACGCTCCACCCCGCGCTCACGGACACGGCCGACTCGAGGTCCGGCGCCCCGACCTCCTCGCGGTAGTGGCGCAGCCACTGCGGCGCCTCGTGGAGCAGTTGCCCCATGTCGAACTCCTCTCGGACGATGCCGGACATCTCCTCCCGGCGGAACGCGTAGCCGTAGTCGAACAGGAAGTCGCCGCCGTGCGCCGACGCGTACGGCACTGTCCACCCGCGACGCCGCTTGTACGCGACGAGCTTGTCGAGCGGCGCCTGCGACATGCAGAGCAGTGTCACGTCGCGATCGTTGAGATGCGCGACCACGCCGCCCAGCCCGTCGGCGAGGGACGAGCAGCCCGGGCACGCAACCGCCCAGTCCTCCCCGAACATCAGGTGGTAGATGAGCAGCTGCGAGCGCCCCTCGAACAGCTCGGGTAGCGACTTCGGCCCGTCCTCGCTCGCGAACCCGTACTCCTTCTCGACCGGCACCCACGGCAGCTCGCGCCGCTGCTCCTCGACGCGCTTGGCGTGCTCCTCCAGCTCCCGCTCGGCGGCCAGCAGCTCCCTGCGCGCCGCCTGCCAATCCTGCTCCGTCCCGACCTTCATCGGACCTCCTTTGCGTTGACCTCGTCCTCATTGGGACGGTGCGACGGCGAAAAACTCATCGGCAGGCCGAAGGCCTCGAACAGCGCGGCCGGCTCGAGTCTAGGACCTCGACGACGCGCCCCCCTCCACATGCAGAGCCGCGCGCATATCGGTACGAACGGTCACTGTAGTCAACATTGGCAACGACACTTGGAGCCTTTATGGCCGTGGTTGCAACCGGTGGCCCATACGCCGCGCGCTTCGAAGTCCACCGGCTGCGCGAACTTGCCGAGAGGATGCGTCAGCTCCCGGGCGTTGCCTTCTCCGTGGATACCGATTCAATGGCGAGGCCGAACTGTCGCATGAACCGGATCGCACCGACGCTTCGATAGAACGATTCCGCCTTGGCGCGCTGTGCGGCGGCGTCCTGATGTTTACCTGCCGCCGCGAGTGCTTCGGCCGCGCGGAGCCGCGCGTATGCGGCGGCGGCCGTGTGGCCGATGTCGTCGGTTATGTCTGCAGCTCGAACGAGGTGGCCGTCGCAGATTGCGCGAGCTGCGTCGTTCCACGGACTCTTGATCGGATCGGCGTCGAGCACTCCCTCGCGCAGCTCGCTTTCGCGGCCGAGGTCGCGGAAAACCCAGGCAACGTCGACGAGGGTCGGAAACGGCGAGCACAGCGCAGCCACCATCACGGGGCCGATGGCGATGAGCTCAGAGCCAAGCTCGTCCGCCCGAGTGCGCTTCCCAGCCGCGAGGGCGACCGCCGTACGAATACAGAAGGCTTGCGACTGCGCCTGAATGTCCGACGCGCGCGCGAGCGCGGCCGCGCGCTCGCTGTCTGCATCGGCTCCGTGGATGTCTCCGCGTGCGAGTCGGATCGCAGCTCGCAGGGCGAGGACTTGTGGATCGCTGTAGTGGCGGCCAAGGGACTCGGCTGCGGCGATCAATTCGTTCGCGATCGAGCTCGACTCATCCCAGCGGCCGTCGAGGTATGCCCATCCTGCGGCCTCGAACTGTGCATTGCGCGCGTGGCGACCGAGGCCGTAACGCTCCGCGAGCTCAAGCATTTGTCGCCATGCGCGCCTGGCGTCCGCGAGCCGGGCGAAGAGATGGAGCTCGGACGTGAGATTGGCGTAGCCGTTGGTCAGCATGTCCAGGTTGCCCGCGGCCTCGGCGGCAGCGATCCCCGCCTTGATCTCGTCAAGGCCTCTGGTCTCCCCAAGACTGCAACGCGCGGTCCCGACAACGATGAGGATCCGGGCGCGCTGGTCCTCCATTGCCAGCGCCTCGGCGAGCGGGAGAGCCTCCGCCCCGACGCGAATCGACTCGTCGAACCTGCCAGCCAGCATCAGGAACCCGCTGTGGTGGGCGAGTGCCCCCGCCCGCGCACGCGACGCCGGCCGGTCGGCGACTGCGGCGAGCGCCTCCGCGATGTAGCGGTCAGTCGCGGTCCGGTCCCCCGCGAACCAAGAGAAGCGCGCGGCGATCGACGCGGCCTCGGCCAGCCCTTCCATGTCGCCGCCGGCGCGGAACCCCTCAAGCGCTTCCGTCAACAGATCCAGGCCGGCGCCACCGGTGCCGAAGAGAGCCCGCGCGCGCTGGAGCAAGAGCCGTGGCCTAAGCGGATCGCCCGGAGCCGTGAGCGCGAGGACGTCGGCGAAGAATCGCTCGGCTGAGGCGTAGGCCGACAGCGACAGCGCTCGCTCCCCGGCTGCGCGGAGCGACGAGCGCGCGCGCTCAACCAGCGTCGGATCGTCCTTCAGGCCGGCGGCGCGGCCGAGTTCGAGCGCCTGCTGGTAGTGGTGTGCGAGCAGCTCGGCGTGGTCCTCGGGACGCCCGAGCCCCTCGAGCCAGTCGCCGGCTCGACGATGCTTCTCGGCACGTGCGCGCCGCGGGATCTGACCGTAAGCAACGTCGCGCAGCAGCACGTGCTGGAACGAGTACTGCGTGTCGTCGGCGACTGTCGAGCGCCGTTCACGCCGGACGAAGTCCTTCCGCTCCAACAACCGCAGCAGCTGCTCTCCTTCGGCGGGTTCGATGCCGGCCGCCACCGCGACGCCACCGAGCCAGAACACCTTGCCGTGCACCGCCGCCTCCTGCAGCAGCTCTTTCTCGGCCCGTGACAGCGCGTCGAGTCGCGCGGCGATCACGCCCTGCACCGACTCCGGCAGCTCACCGGTTATGCCTCGCTCCGCCAGCATCCGGACGTACTGCTCCGCGAAGAGAGGGTTACCACCTGCTCGGTCGAGCAGCGCGCGCTGCTCATCCGCGAGCTGGAGTGGTTGCTGCAGCAGCGCCGCGATCAGCCGCGCGGTGTCGTCGTCAGCCAGAGGCTGGAGCGAGATCGTGGTTGCATTGGCCTTCCCGCCTCCCCACGACTGGCGGCGCTCCAACAGCTCCGGCCGTGCCGTTCCGACAACGAGCAGCGGAACATTCCGGAGCCAATCAACGAGGTCATCGACAAAGTCGAGCAGGCCGTCGTCAGCCCAGTGCATGTCATCGAAGACGAGCACCGCCGGCCCTCGCTCAGCGATCGCCTCGAGAAACCGGCGCCACGCCGCCGTCGCGGTTTCGGCACCCGCGCCGCCCGTGTCGCCGCTCAGGCCGACGAGCGCGCGCAGCTCTGACTCAAGCCAGCGCATCTCGCTCGCCTCGGGAACCAGCTTCGTCACGGCGTCGCGCAGCTTCCGCTCGGCCTCGGTGGGCGAGTCGCTTTCAAGGATGCCCGCCTCTGCCTTGACGATCTCGCCGAGCGCCCAGAACGTGACGCTCTCGCCGTAGGGCAGACAGCGGCCCTGACGCCACGTGATCAGCTCCGCCTCGTCGTCGACCAGCTGGAAGAGCTCGTGGACGAGCCGGGACTTGCCGATCCCGGGAACACCGATGATCGTGACGAGCTGGGACGCGCGCTCATCGCGGACGCGCCCGAGGACCGAGCCCAGCAGCTCGACCTCGCGGTCGCGGCCGACCAGCGGCGTGTGGGGACGTCCGGCAACGTCGAGGCCGTGCCGGGCGACCGGCTCGAGCGCTTCCCAGACTGCGATCGGGTCCGCCTTTCCCTTCGCCGCAACAGCAGGAGCCTCGCGGTAGCTGATCGCATCGCGCGTGGCCCGACACGTCGTCTCCCCGACAAGAACGCCGTTGATCGGCGCGGCCGCCTGCAACCGTGCGGCAGTGTTGACCACGTCCCCCGCGACCATGGCCTCCCCTTCGGCAGGTCGCGCGCCAATCTTCACCAGCGCCTCGCCCGTGTTCACAGCGACGCGCACCTGCAGATCCGATTGCTCAACGCTCCAGTCGCGGATCGCAAGCGCCGCACGCACCGCCCGCTCCGGATCGTCTTCGTGGGCAACCGGCGCGCCGAAAACGGCCACCACTGCGTCGCCGATGAACTTCTCCACCGTGCCGCCTCGCCGCTCGAGCTCCGTGCGCAGGTGAGTGTGATACGGCTCGAGCAGTCCGCGCACGTCCTCGGGATCGAGGAGTTCCGCCTGTGCCGTGAAGCCGACGAGGTCGACGAACACGACCGTGACGATCTTGCGTTCTTCGCCGAGCGGGCGCTCCTCAGCCTCGAGCGAACTACCGCAGGCGTTGCAGAAGCGTGCGCCTTCCGGATTCTCTTGGCCACAGCTGGGGCACGTCACCACGCCCAAAGCGTACGACGCGCCCGTTCCGTGGTCACGTCCGCCGGCCCCAACTCCTGAACTCTCGAGCGTAGGCTCGTCTCCGCCGAGCGAGCGGAGGCCTTGGTTCACGAGTTGTTCGACGGGCAATCCGAGCCGCGTCGCTGCCGGCCCACGGTAGCCGGCCTTTTTGTGGCGCGCCCATCCCGCGTGAGAGACGAACAGGCAGGCCGCGCGTCTTCGCCGCGCGAGGGTTTCCGTTCGCGCCGTGCGGGTTAAGAGCGTGGCATGTCGGCAGCGAAGGATCGCGCCGAGGTCCTGGACCCGGAGAAGGAAAACGACGAGCAGCCCGAGCCCGAGTTGCCGCCGGAGGAGGAACCACTGACCGCACCCGAACCCGCGACACTCCCTCCGGACCCGGACCTGACGCCGCCCGAGGAGTAACCCAGAGCAAGCGGCTTTTTGGGTCGCGGCGCGTCGCCTGTGCGAGCAGCATGCTGCTCTCGAAACGGGATTGCCGTCCTCCGAATACGAGGAACTAGGTACCAAAACAGATAACAGCCGAACCCTGGCTGCCAGATAACAGAGCCTCTACAGAACCCAGGACGCTCAACCCCCTCTCACCGCGAGGGAGTCGTCACAGGGACGTGGGCCGCACAGTCGACACCGGCTTAACGTGTCGACAGCGACGGTCCAGGTCATCGGTGCGGCTCGAGTGCCCTGGTCGAACCACGTCTGCTTCAAACTTGGGCGATGGCGACCGTCCTTCGCCGCCGCCGCCCGGGCGAGTCACCGCAGGTCACGCACGTCGAGCTCTTCTTCGACCTCGTCTACGTCTTTGCGGTCACCCAGCTCTCGCACAACTTGCGCGATCAGCTGACAGCTCGCGGTGCGCTCGAGACGCTGGTGCTCTTCCTCGCGGTCTGGTGGGCGTGGAACTACACCGCTTGGGCGACGAACTGGATCGACCCCGATCACGCGGCCGTGCGTCTTTTGATGATCGGCCTGATGCTGCTTAGCCTCGCGATGTCGGCCGCGATTCCGCGAGCGTTCGGCAGCCGGGGCGCCACCTTCGCGCTCGCCTACGTCACGCTCCAGGTGGTGCGGAGTGGCTTCATGGTTGTCGCGTTCCGCGGCGTGCGCATGGGCCGCAACTACGCCCAGCTGCTCGCGTGGAGCTGCATCGCTGGCGCGGCCTGGGTCGGCGGAGCCTTCGTCCACGGCGACAGTCGGCTCCTCGTCTGGATCGCCGCGATCGCGCTTGACTACGCCGCCCCGCTGCACGGCTTCGCTCTGCCGCGGCTCGGGCGGACACCGATCGGCGACTGGACGCTCGCCGGCGGCCATCTCGCAGAGCGCAACCAGCTCGTGCTCCTGATCGCGCTCGGCGAGTCGATCCTCGCCGTCGGCGCGACCTTCGCGGGTCTGAGCTGGCGCGCCGCGGTCGTGGGCGCCTTCGTCGTCGGCTTCGTCGAGACGGCGTCGCTCTGGTGGATTCGTGCTGGCTACGCCTACGCCCACGGAATCATGGTCGCCGGCGTCATCGTCCTCGCCGTTGCAATCGACCTCACGATCGCCCAACCGACCCGGGAAACGTCCACCCGGGCGGCGGCGGTCATCCTGGGCAGCCCCGCCCTCTATCTCCTCGGCAACGCCCTGTTCAAGCACGCGCTGATCGGCCGCGTCCCGCGCTCGCGGCTCCTCGGGCTCCTGGCGCTCGTCCTCCTCATTCCGGTGGCGATCGCGGCCAATCGGCTCGTCCTCAGCGCCGCGACAACGCTCGTGCTGGCCACGCTCGCGGCAGCAACGGCCAACGAACCCGCGTCCGGTTCGCTCGCATCAGGGACCACACCCCGCCACACTCGGTGACGGGCCGTCGATGGAGTTTGCCGAGGGCTCATCCAGGCTGAAGTTCCGGCCAGAGGCCAAACCAGGAGCCGGGACGCTTGCGGAAAGGCGGCGGGCTAGGGAGGTGCCGCCCGAGTTAACCGGATTTGTAGATGCCGTGAACAGCATTGACTCGCCGCGGGGAGCCTGAGAGTGTCGTCCTTGGATCGTTCGCCGCGTCGCCGTAGTGCGACGGGCTCCACGATTAAGGGGTCGACCCCAAGACCGAGAGGTGGGCATGGCAGCTGTCGAGACTGCAACCGAAATCCGTCCGTTCCAGTTCGACATTGAGGAAGACGCGCTGGAAGACCTGCGCCGCCGCCTCGAGGCGACGCGCTTGCCCTCCAAGGAGCTCGTCGAAGATCGGTCGCAGGGCGTGCAGCTGGCGACGATTCAGGAGCTCGCCACCTACTGGGTGACCGACTACGACTTGCGACGAGTCGAAGCAAGGCTGAACGCACTCCCGCAGTTCACGACCGAGATCGACGGCGTGAACATCCACTTCATCCACGTGCGCTCGCCGCACGAGAACGCGCTGCCGCTGATCATGACGCACGGCTGGCCGGGCTCTGTCATGGAGATGATCGACTCTGTCGGCCCGCTGACGGACCCGACCGCACACGGCGGCAGCGCCGAGGATGCCTTCCACCTCGTGCTGCCCTCCCTGCCCGGGTACGGCTTCTCGGGCGAGCCGGTCGAGGTCGGCTGGGACCTGGGCCGGACGGGACGAGCCTGGTCCGAGCTCATGCGCCGCCTTGGCTACACCAGCTACGTGGCGCAGGGCGGCGACGTCGGCGCCGGCGTCACGGACGCGATGGGCCGCCAGGCACCGGAGGGGCTGATCGGGATCCACACGAACCTGCTCGTGCCGGCGCTGAGCGGCACCATGCCGACGGACACCGACGACGAGCGCGCCGCGGCCGCGCAGATCGCCACCTTCCAGCAGTCCGGAAACGGCTACTTCGTCGAGATGGCCACCCGGCCGCAGACGATCGGCTACGCCCTGCTCGACTCCCCCGTCGCCCTGGCCGCCTGGATGATCGACCACGACACCGACGCCTACTACAAGATCGCCCGCGCGTTCGTCGACGGCCAGCCCTCGGGCAACCTCACCCGGGCCAACGTCCTGGACAACATCACGGTGTACTGGCTGACCGGCACCGGCGCCTCCGCGGCCCGGTCGTACTGGGAGGCCTACGGACCGGACGCGCCGGCCGCGGGCCGCCGGCCTGTGCCGCCGCCGACGATCCCGGTCGGCTTCACGACGTTCCCCGGCGAGATCTGGCGGACCCCGCGCAGCTGGGCCGAGAAGGCCTATCCCAACCTCACCTACTTCAACGAGGTCGACAGGGGCGGCCATTTCGCCGCCTGGGAGGAGCCGGAGCTCTTCTCCGAGGAACTACGCGCCGCATTCGCGTCGGTTCGCTGAGTGCCCAAGTCGCCAGACGGCTTCGAGGCCTACGGCGTCGAGCTGCTCGCCGACGACATCCGCGGCCTGATCGGAGAACTCGGTGCCGCGTCCGCGCTATTGGTCGGTCACGACTGGGGCGGAAGCATCGCCTGGACCACCGCGATGAACCACCCCGAGGTGGTCGACCGGCTCGCCATCCTCAACGCGGCTCATCCGCGACGACTCTCGGAGGGACTGAAGCACGCGAGCCAGCTACGGAAGTCCTGGTACTTCTTCTTCTTTGCCGTACCCGGATTGCCCGAGGACGTCGTCCACGCCAGAGACTGGCACTTCTTCCGACACTTCCTGCAGGACGCCAACCCGCCTTACACGCCGGAGGAAATCGAACGCTACGTCGAGGCGTGGTCGCAGCCAGGGGCAGCGGCCGGGATGATCAACTACTACCGCGCCTCGGTTCGACAGTCCCAGAAGGAAGCCGCAGCAAAGCTTCGCCCGATCTCGGCATCGACATTGGTCATCTGGGGGGAGCGCGATTCCTACCTCGGCTCGGACCTCGCCGAGCCCGACCGCGACGACGTGCCCAACCTCGACCGCGTCGAGCGCCTGGCCGACGCATCGCACTGGGTGCATCACGACAAGGCTGAACGCGTCAACGAACTGCTTATCGACTTCTTCGCCGCCGCC
>VAXH01000081.1 GCA_005883955.1 Actinomycetota bacterium
AAGATCAGCGACAGCGAGACTGCGAGGATCGCGAAGCAGAAGAGCGGCATCCGGTTCATCGACATCCCGGGCGCGCGGAGCTTGAAGGTCGTCACGATTAGGTTGATCGCAGTCGCCGTCGAGGAGACGGCGTTGAAGATCAGCCCAAGTGCGTAGAAGTCGATGTTGCGGCCCGGGTCGTACTGCTTCAGCGCCAGCGGCACGTAGTCGAACCAGCCCGCGTTCGGCGCCGAGTGCATGAAAACGCTCGCGTACATGAAGAGGCCTGAGGCGAGGAACAGCCAGTAGCTGAGCGCGTTCATGCGCGGGAAGGCCATGTCGCGCGCGCCGATCATCAGCGGAATCAGGTAGTTCCCGAAGGCCCCCGTCGTCATCGGAATGACGAACAGGAAGATCATCGTCACCCCGTGCATCGTCATCAGCTGGTCGTAGGTCTCCGGAGACAGGACCTTCTCGTTCGGCTCCGAGAGCTGCGTTCGAATCAGCAGCGCCTCGATCCCGCCGGCGCCGAAGAAGGCCAGCGCCGTGAAGAAGTAGAGGAGCCCGATCCGCTTGTGGTCGGTGGTCGTCAGCCAGCCGAGGACGCCGCGCGGCTCGACCCAGATCCGCTCCAGCCGCTCGGCCCGCTGGAGGCCGGGCTCCGTGATCGTCGAGACCACTACTTGAGTCCGTCCAGGTAGGCGACGAGGGCGTCGCGCTGGCTGCTCGTCAGCGCGAAGCCCGGCATCTTGCTTCCAGGCTTGTAGCGCTGCGGATCCTCGATCCAGTGCGCCAAGTCGAGCGGATCGTTCGGCAGCGTCAGCGCGGCGAGAGTCGTCCGGGTCGCGAGGTGCGTCAGGTCGGGGCCGATCGTGCCGTCGGCGGGCGTGCCGCGGATCATGTGGCAGCCCGAGCACGGCAGGCTGAGGAAGACTCGCTCGCCCTCACGTGCCTGCGACGTCGCCGGCTCGCGCGCCGGCCGCTCCTCGTTGGCGAGCCATTTCCGGAAGGCGTCGGGCGGATCGGCGAAGACGTACATCGCCATGTGCGCGTGCTGCTGGCCGCAGAACTCCGCGCACTGCCCGCGGTACTCGCCCGGATGGTTGGCGTCCAGCAGGAGCCTGTTCACCCGGCCGGGAATCAGGTCGGCCTTCCGGTTCAGCTCCGGCACCCAGAAGCTGTGGATCACGTCTGCGGTCGTGCCGAGCATGTCGACGCGCGTCCGCACCGGGATGTGGATCTCGTTGGCGGTGACTGCCCGGGTGCCTGGATACCGGATCTCCCACCACCAGTCGTGGCCGATCACCTGCACGGACATCCGGGTCGAACTCGCCGCCGGCGCCTCGGTCGTCCTGATCAGAAAGAGATCCGACCAGACGAACAGCAACGAGAGCACGACGATCGGCACGAAGACCCCAAGCCCGATCACGATCGCGGTGCCGGCTCGATCACCGCCCCCGAAGGGCAAGTTGTCGCGGTTGCGCCGCACCCAGCCGAGCAAGAGCAGGACCGCGATCACGCCGAACCCGATCGAGCAGCCGGCGAGCATCACCCACCAGAGCACGGAGATCGAGTGCTCCTGCTTGCTCGCCGGATTGAGGGCGTTCTGGTTGTCGCCGGCCCAGGCGCCGATCGGCAACGCCAGTGCGGCGGCCGCGACGATTACGATCCTTGCCGCCCGCCCCAGACTCCGGCGCAATCCTTCCCTCTCTCCCGGTTCGAACACAGTTCGGTTCGAAGCGTTGTCTTTCCCCAAGACGCGCATCTAAACGGGCGGGCGCTGGAGCAGGAAGCGAACGAAGCGACTACCATCTAGGCAATGCCTAGGCAGCGCACCTACTCCGCGTCCGAGGCGGCGGCGGCGCTCGGGATCAGCGTCGAGACCCTGCGTCGCTGGGACCGGGACGGCCGCATCCGCACGCGCAGGGACGCCGCCAACCGCCGCACCATCACCGCCGCAGAGATCGCCCGCCTCCGCGGAAGCGAGCCGCACGAGCTCTCGGCGCGGAACCGCTTCCAAGGCATCGTGCGCGAAATCAAGGTGGAAGGTCTCCTTGCGCAGGTGGAGCTCGACGCCGGCCCGTTTCGCGTTGTCGCAGTTGTGACCCGCGAGGCGGTCGAGGAGCTCGGTCTCGAGCCCGGCGCGCCTGCGACCGCGATCGTCAAGGCGACCTCGGTGATGCTCGAGCGATGAAGCGCGGCCTCGTCGCCATGGCGGCGATGCTCGCCCTCGTGCTGCCGGCGGGAAGCGCCCCGGCAACTCGGATCACGGTTTATGCAGCCTCGTCGCTGACCGGCGTCTTTCCGCGGATCGCCTCCGCGCCGCGTTACAGCTTCGCCGGCTCCGATCAGCTGGCGGCGCAGATCCGGCAAGGCGCACCGGCGGACGTCTTCGCCTCCGCGAGCCCGAAGCAGACGGAGCTGCTCTACCGGGATGGACTGCTTCGCAAGCCGATCGTCTTTGCGACGAACAAGCTGATCGTGATCGCCCCCCGGTCCAACCCGGCGCGGGTGCATTCCGTCTACGACCTCCGCCGCAACGGGGTCAAGGTGGTCGTCGGGGCGCCGACGGTGCCTGTCGGCGCCTATACGCGGCAGGTTCTCGACACGCTGGGCATCACCGACGCGGTGATGAGCAACGTCGTCGACCAGGAGCCCGATGTGAAGGGAATCGTCGCCAAGATCGCGCTCGGCGAGGGCGATGCGGGCTTCGTCTACAAGACGGACGCTCGGCCGGTGCAAAAGCGGGTGACCTCGATCGCGATCCCGGCCTGGGCCCAGCCGCCGATTCGCTACGAGATCGGGGTCGTCAAGTCGAGCTCGCATCGGGCTGCCGCGGCCGCGTTCATCAAGCGTGTGACCTCGGTGCGGGGCCGCCGGTTACTGGCGCAGGCCGGCTTCGGCCTCCCGAAGCGGCAGCCGTGAAACGCACGTTTGCCGTGACCGCCGTCGTGGCGGCGGCTTTCGCGCTCGCCTTTCTCGTCCTGCCGGTGCTGGCGCTCTTCCTGCGCGTTCCACCCAGTGACCTCATTCACGCGCTGGGGACGCCTGCGGCGCGGGACGCGCTGCTCGTCAGCATCAAGACGAGCGCGATCGCCCATGCCGCCGTGCTGCTGATCGGCACCCCTGCGGCCTACGCGATCGGCCGCGGCAGCTTCCGCGGACGTGCGCTGCTGCTGTCGCTGATCGAGCTCCCCCTCGTTCTGCCGCCCGCAGTCGCCGGGATCGCGCTGCTCGTCACCTTCGGGAGGCTAGGCTTGCTGGGCGGCACGCTGAACGCGCTCGGCATCCACCTGGCCTTCACGCAGGCCGCCGTCGTTCTCGCCGTCGCCTTCGTCGAGAGCCCGCTCTACCTGCGAGCCGCGATCGCGAGCTTCGAAGGCGTCGACGGCACACTGCTCGACGCCGCGCGAACGCTCGGCGCTCGACCGTTTCGCGTCTTCGCGCGTGTCGCGCTCCCGCTCGCCGCCGCCGGACTCGGCGCTGCCTCTGCATTGGCCCTGGCCAGAGGGCTGGGCGAGTTCGGGGCCACGCTGCTCTTCGCCGGCAGCCTCCAGGGGATCACGCAGACTCTCCCGCTCGCCGTCTACGCCCAGTTCGAGGTCAACCTCGATACCGCGCTGGCGATCGGCGCGCTCTTCGTCTGCTTCGGCGCCGTGCTCCTGCTCGCCCTCAAGCTCATTCCCGGATGGACCCGCTCGGTCTCGCTCTCGACGTTCCGCTCCGCGAGTTCGCCCTCGACGTCGAGCTGACCGTCGGCCGCGAGGTCGTGGCGCTCGTCGGGCCCTCCGGAGCCGGGAAGACCACGCTCCTGCGGGCGATCGCCGGGCTGCAGCTCGCCCGCGGACGGATCTCGGTGGACGGGGACGACTGGCTCGACTCGGCGCGAAGCGTCGACCTGCCGGCGGAGGAGCGGTCGGTCGGCCTGGTCTTCCAGGACTACGCGCTCTTCCCGCACCTGAGCGTGCGCAAGAACGTGGAGTTCGGCCGCAAAGGCGGAGTCGCGCTGCTCGAGCGCTTCGGCCTTGCGGGGCTCGCGGACGCGAAGCCGCGCGAGCTCTCCGGCGGCGAGCGCCAGCGCGTCGCCCTGGCGCGGGCACTCGCGCCCGATCCGGCCGTACTGCTGCTCGACGAGCCACTGGCCGCCCTCGACGCTCACACCCGCAGCGAAGTCAGGGCCGAACTGCAGCTCTTACTGCGCGAGGCCGACCGGCCGACGCTTGTCGTCACGCACGACTTCGAGGATGCGGCAACGCTGGCGACGCGCGTCGGCGTGCTCGTCGAGGGACGCCTTCGCCAGCTTGGAACCCCCGCAGAGCTCGTCGCCTCCCCGGCGGATCCCTTCGTCGCGAGCCTGACCGGCGCGAACGTGCTGCGAGGCCGCGCCCGCGCGCTCGCCACGGGACTGACCGAGCTCGAGCTGCCGACGGGCGAGCTGATCCGCTCGACCGATCCCGCAGAGGGCGACGCGGTCGCGATCGTCTATCCCTGGGAGGTGACGCTCTCCCGAACGCCGCCCGACGACTCGGCGCAGAACCATCTTGCCGGGGTCGTCGCCAGCCTCGTCCCCGTCGGCAATCGCGTCCGCGCCCGAGTCGGACCGGTGACCGCGGAGATCACGGCCGAGTCCTCGGAGCGCCTCGGCCTCCAGGTCGGAGGCCGGGCGGTGGCGAGCTTCAAGGCGACCGCAACTCGGATGCTGCCGGAGGCGTCGCCTGCGATGCCGACCCAGAGGCCATAGCGGCTTTGCCGGTATGGCCGAAGCCCAAGCCGCAGAGCTAGCCGAAGCCGCCGAGCGTGTAGCCCTTCTTCTTCATGTCGTCGGTGGCCCGGCGGGCGTCGAGGAGCGCATGCGACGTCTTCAGCTCAGACAGCGCCTTCTGGACCTGGCTGGGATCCTTCTTCGCCGCCGCCGAGCGCAGCGATTCCAGCTCGTCAGCGAGCTTCCGCAGGCCGGCCACGAGCGCCTTGTTGTCCTTCTCGACGTCCTTCGGCGCGGTGACTCCGCTGAGATCATCTGCAGCCGAGCGAAGCTTCTCCTGCCCCGTCTTGAGCTCGCTCGCCAGCACGGACAGCGAGCTCGGCGGCGTGCTGAGCGGCCGGAACGCCTTCGTGATCGCCTGGCTGTCCGTCTGGAGATGCTGCTCGTACTGGGCCTTGGAGAGGCGGCTCCCGCCTCCACCGCCACCGCAGCCGGCGACGGCCAGCACAAGCGCCAACGCAGCTAGAGTGGCGGCGCCGCGGTGCCTCGCTCCGGCGGGGCTGAGAGAAAACGCGTTGAACCTGCTCTGGATCATGCCAGCGGAGGGAGCCTAGCTTGATCGACGAGAAGACACCGAGCTGGGGAATCGAGCCTGTCCCGGAGCGCCTGCGGGTACTCGGGCTGTTCGATTCGCTCCTGTTGTGGGGGAACCTGTCGGTCTCGCTGCTCGTGATCGTGATCGGCGCGCTGCTGGTGCCGGCATTGTCGCTGCGCGACGCATTGCTCGCGATCGTCGTCGGCGCGGTCGCAGGGAACGTGCTGCTCGGGCTTGCCGCCATGATCGGGGCTGACGCGCGGGTGCCGGGGATGGTGCTGCTGCGCGCACCCCTGGGTCGGCGTGGCTCGTACGGGCCGACGGTGTTGAACGTGGCCCAGAATCTCGGCTGGTCGACCTTCGAGCTGATCATCATCGCGACCGCCGCGGCATCGCTCTCGCAACATTTGTTCGGCTGGCAGGGAAAGTGGCTCTGGACGATCGCCTTTGGGACCCTGAGCTGGGGATTGGGGATGCTGGGGCCGATCGGATTCGTGCGCCGCTACCTGCGCAAGTTCGCCGCGTGGGCGCTGCTGGTCGCGATGGGATACCTGACCTACTGGGCAATCTCGAAATCGAGCCTGCACGCCTTCTGGGCTCGCCCCGGCGAGGGTGGCTTCCCCAGCTTCGGCCAAGCCGTCGATCTCGTGATCGGAAGCGTCGTTTCCTGGACGCCGCTCGCAGCCGACTACACACGTTTCTCGCGCACGCGCCGCAACGCGTTTTGGGGCGCCGGAATCGGCTACTTCGTGCCGACGATCTGGTGCATCGGGCTTGGCATCCTGATCGTGCTCGCACGCGGGGTCTCGGATGCGCAGGCGCTGCCGGGGGCGGTCGCGGCGGCCGGCGGCGTCGCGTTCTTCGCGCTGGCGGCGATCACGATCGACGAGAGCGAGAAGGCCTTCGCGGACATCTACTCAACCGCCGTTTCGATCCAGAACCTCCTCCCGCGCATGTCGCAGAAGCTGCTGATCACGCTCGTTTCCGCCACCGCTACCGCTCTTGCCTTGGTGCTTAATCTCGGCAACTACCAGGGCTTTCTCTATCTGCTGGGCTCGTTCTTCGTGCCTCTCTTCGGCGTGCTCCTCGCCGACTGGCTGCTCGCCGGCGCCCACTACTCACCAAGCGACGTCTTCGCCACCCGCGCGTTCAGGCTCGATTCGCTCGCCGCCTGGTTGGCCGGTTTTTGCCTCTATCAGTGGCTGTCACCGGTCGGCCCTTCCTGGTGGACGACACTGGTCGAGCACACGCATCCCGGCAATGTCAGCTTCACCGCCTCGCTCCCTGCCTTCGCCACGTCGTTCGCACTCGTCACGGTCGCAGGCCTGCTCCTGCCGCGCGAAGATGCCGCTCGTGCGCGTCGCGGTAGTCGGGAACCTCTCGCTCGACCTCGTTGACGGCGCGCCGCCCCGCGTGGGCGGGCCGCCGTACTACGCGGCGCGGGCGCTGGCGGCGCTCGGCGCCCCGGCGCTCGTGCGCGCAAAATCCGCTGAGGCCGACCGACCGCGCGTACTGCGGCCGCTGGAGGCGCTCGGACTGCGGGTCGAGTGGCGGCTAGGCGAGACGACGGCCACCTACGCGTTCTCCTACGACGACGACCAGCGGGCGATGGAGGTGCGGGGCGAGTTCCCGGCGCAGACGCTGGCCGCGCTCGCTGAGGCCGGCACGCGACTCTCCTTCGACGGCCAGGGGCTCGTCCGGCCGGCGCGCCTCGGCCCGCTCGTGCTCGAACCCGAGCCGGAGCTGTCGCTCCTCCGACATCTCTCGGTGCTGAAGTTGTCCGAGGAAGAGGCCGTTGCGCTCGTCGGCGACCTCGACGAGCGCTCGCTCTCGGGGCTCGGCGTTCCGGAGGTCGTCGTCACGCTCGGGTCGCGCGGGTGCTTGCTGGTCACAGAACACCGGCTCGTGGAGGTCCCAGCCGACCCGCTCGAGGTCGATCCGACCGGCGCGGGCGACGCCTTCGCCGCGGCCTACCTGGAGGAGCGAAGCCGTGGCGTCGAGCCACGGCGGGCCGCCGAGCGCGCGACGCAGCTCGTCCACGACCTGCTTGCGAGGTCGCGGTGAACGTCGCTGTGGAGACAGGCGAGGGCGTCTACACGATCGACGCCGAGACCGAGCAGGTCGTCGATTTCGTCGCCGGAGCTGAGCTGTCCGAGACGCCGCAGCCGCGGGTCGAGCTGCCGCTGCTCGTCGCATCCGCACGCGAAGGCTCGACCGTGGTCGCGGTCCTCGACCGCCGTCCCCCACTCGTCGTCTCGCACGACGCGGGCAGCAGCTGGCGCGAAGCCGGCGGCGGACTTCCCCCCGGCCGGGCGGTCGCGATCGCAGAGGACGACCCGGACCGGATCGTCTACGCGACGAAACACCGCGTCTACGTTTCGCAGGACGGCGGACGCTTCTGGCGAGCTCTCGAGCCGGAGCTGCCGGAGATCAAGCGCGTCGGCTGGATCGACTAGGAGGCCACGCCCGCCTACGGCAGCCGGAACTCGCCGCGGGCGACGATCACGGCCGAGCCGCCGACCTCGACGCGCTCGACCTTCTCCGCCGTTCCCTCGACGTGCGCGAACAGCTTCGAGGGGCGGCCGATCTCGGCGCCCTGCGAGATCTCGATCTCCTCGCCGAAGGAGATCTTGCCGTGGCGCGCCAGGTGCAGTGCCAGAGGCCCCGCCGCCGAACCGGTCGCGGGATCCTCGGCGATCCCACCGCCCGGCGCGAACATCCGTGTCTTCCACCGTGCACCGGAGCCGGCAAAGCAGTTGATTCCGAGATCGGGCGGCAGGTCGAGCCGCTCCAGGTCGGGCCGCAGTCGCGCCACCTCGTCTTCCGAACCAAGCGAAACGTAGACATGCCGCATCCCGTTGTCGTACAGCTCGACCGGCAGCTCCGACCGCTCGACGCCGATTGCCACGAGCAACCCGGCCTCCGCGTCGTACGGCTGGACGGACGGGATCGGCTGATCCATCCGCCCGAAGACGATTCGATTTTCCTCGCGCTCGAGCCGCACAGGGACGATCCCCCTGCCGGTCTCGAGCCGAAGCTCCGAGGTCTGCAGAGGCCCTGCAAGGACAAATGCCGTCCCGAGCGTCGGATGACCGCCGAACGGGATCTCGGCAAGCGGGGTGAAGATGCGGACCTTCGCGTGCCCACCGTCCTCGGCGGGCAGCACGAACGTCGACTCCGAGAAGTTCAGCTCGCGCGCGAGCGCCTGCATCGCCTCGCCGTCGAGCCCGCGGGCGTCGGTGAAGACCGCGAGCTGGTTGCCTTCGAGCGGCTTGTCTGTGAAGACGTCGCAGACGACGTAGCGGTAGTCGGCCATGCTGCGATCGTTGCAAACCTTTGCGGCCGGTGGGAAGATCGGTGCTCGGTTCGGCGTCTTGCCTGGTAGCGCCGATCTCTCGGCGTACGACCGAAGGAGGAGTTATGGACGAGAGGAGCGGAACAATCCGCCTCGTCGAGCCTGCTCACGACTCCGAGGTGCGCGGCCTCGTCGCGACGGTGTCGCGGACGGATGTCGAGCAGGCGATGCGCTCGGACGAGGGGCCGGTCGACCTCTTGCTCGACGTGGAGCGCGTGGCCCCGGAAGGTGACGGACGTGAGAAAAGGCGGATCGCGCTCGGCTGGGAGCCGCAGGACCTCGAGCGGCTGCTCGAGACGACGCACGGGGACGAGATCTCGCTCACGTTCGACGAAGGCGAGCTCGAGCGCCTGCTGGACGAAGACGTCGAAGCGCACGGGATGCGGGAGACGCTCGCAGTCCTCACCGTCGCGGCGGGAATGGCCGCTGCCGGCGCGGGCTCTGCCTTTGCGTCGCCTGTCACCGACGGCGCCTTGCCCGGTGGGACGGCGACACCCGCGGCCCAGGTCACGGCGTCGGAGGTAAGCACGGGCCTGACCGCCGCGACAGCCGCTCGCACGGCGGCCGCGTCCGAGATCAGCACGGGCATCACAGCCGCGACGCCGGCGGCTCCGTCCGAAGTCTCGACCGGGATCACGGCGAAGCCGACCGCCGCGCCTGTCTCGACGGACCAGCCCTCGTGGTCGCCCAGCGCGACAGACGGTCTGGCTGCCGCCGGAGCGATCCTCGCGCTTACCGCAGTGGGATTCGCCATGCGGTCGCACCGAGGCCCGCGGGTCGCGACCTAGCAAGAACGACGGAGCCCGGGCGCCGCTCGGGCTCCGTCTCGAATCGCAGCGCGAGCTACGCTTTTGGGCGATGGCGGCAAAGAAATCCGTGCAGCTGTCAGGCATCGTCGTCGCCGAGTCGGCAATCTCCTCGATCGATCCGGACGAGGGCGTGCTGATGTACCGCGGCTACGACATCGCCGACCTCGCCGAGCATTCGACGTACGAGGAAACCGCGCTGCTGCTGCTCGACGGCGAGCTGCCCTCCTCCGCGAGGCTCGCAGCCTTCGAAGGTGAGCTGGCCGAGCGCGAACTCCCTGCCGCGACCGCCGAGTTGATCGACCGCTCGGCGAGCGAGGCGGCGCCGATGGACATGCTCCGGACGGCCGTCTCAACGCTCTCGTTCGGCGATCCCGGGCGCGGCAAGACCGATCGGAAGGCAGGAATGCGCACCGCGACCCGGCTGATCGCGCGCCTGCCGACGATCGTCTCCCGGTACCAGCGGCGCCGCCTCGGCCTCGAGCCGGTGACGCCGGACTCCTCGCTCTCCTACGCCGAGAGCTTCCTGACGATGCTGCACGGCGAACGGCCGACCGAGCGCGAGGCTCGCGCCTTCGACGTGGCGATGATCCTGCACGCCGAGCACGAGATGAACGCTTCGACGTTCACGGCCCGCATCGCCGCCGGCACCGGGGCCGACCTGACCTCCGCCGTCGTTGCCGCGATCGGTGCTCTCAGCGGCCCACTCCACGGCGGTGCGAACGAGGCCGCAATGGGCATGTTCGAGCGGTGGGGCTCGCCCGAGCGCACCCCGGGCGAGGTCCAGGGCATGCTCGAGCGCAAGGAGAAGCTCTACGGCTTCGGGCATCCGCTCTACCGCGCCTACGATCCCCGCGCGCTGATCTTGAAGCGGATCTCGGAGGACTTCTCGGAAGACGGCGGCGAGCCGAACTGGTACGCGATCACAGAAACCGCCGAGCGCACCGTCTTCGAGGAGAAAGGACTCTTCCCGAACGTCGACCTCTACTCGGCGTCCGTCTATCGCTACCTCGGTGTGCCGACCGACCTGTTCACGCCGCTGTTCGCGGCCAGCCGGGTCGCCGGTTGGTCGGCGCATGTGCTCGAGCAGCAGACCGACAACAGGATCATTCGGCCCTCGGCCGAGTACGTCGGGCCCGACCGGCGCGAGTTTCCGGCCCGCGAGCGCGCCTAGTGCCTTTCAGGTAGTGCTGGAGAGCAACTAGCTTGCGTCTCTTCCTGATCCGGCATGCAGACGCCGAGGCCGGCGAACCGGATGAGCTACGCCGCCTCAGCCCGGAGGGACGCGAGCAGGCGCGGGCGCTGGGCAAGCGGCTAGCCGACGAGGGAATCCGGCCGGACGCCGTCCTGACCAGCCCGCTCCTGCGTGCCCGGGAGACCGGCGAGGCGCTGGCTGGCGCGCTCGCCTGCATGAGCGAGCCGAGCGACGCGCTCGCGCCGGGCGCGACCGCCGAGAGGCTTCGATCGGCGGTCGCCGGCCGCGGCGAGACGGTGATCGTCGTCGGCCACCAGCCCGACTGCGGCGAGATCGCCGCCGAGCTCGGTGACGGGACTGAACCGCGGTTCCCGCCGGCCGGAATGGTCGAGTTACATCTGCCGGGCCCGAGCACCAGCTAGATTCGGCCACCGTGACCCCGGTCGTCAGCGTCCGCGGCCTGACGAAGTCGTACGGCGACTTCGAAGCGCTGAAGGGCATCGACTTCGAGCTCCGTGCAGGTGAGGTCTTCGGCCTGCTCGGGCCCAACGGCGCCGGCAAGACGACGACGATCGAGATCCTCGAGGGCTACCGCAGGCGCGACGCCGGCGAGGTGGAGGTGCTCGGCGCCGATCCGGCGGCCGCGGGTCTCGACTGGCGGGGGCGAATCGGCGTTGTGCTGCAGTCCTCGGCCATGTACGAGAACCTCACGGTCGCAGAGCATCTGGCCCAGTTCGCCGATTACTACGAGCACCCGCGGCCCGTCGACGAGGTGATCGGCCTGATCGGGCTCGAGGAGAAGCGCGACACGCGCGCGCGCCGGCTCTCGGGCGGGCAGCGGCGGCGGCTCGACCTCGGCTTGGCGCTGGTCGGCGACCCGGAGCTGATTTTCCTCGACGAGCCGACCACCGGCTTCGACCCCGGAGCGCGGCGGCGCGCCTGGGAGACGATCCGCTCGCTCAGCGGGCTCGGCAAGACGATCCTGCTGACGACCCACTACCTGGACGAGGTCGAGCAGCTCGCCGACCGCGTCGCCGTCCTGCGCGAGGGCCGCATCGTCGCATCGGGCACGGTGCAGGAGCTGGTCGGTGGCGCGCCGGCGACCGAGATCCGCTACCGCCGGAACGGCGAGTTCGTCGTCGTCGAGACCGACGAGCCTACGCGCGTTCTCCACGAGCTGACGGAGGCGGCACTCCGGCGCGGCGAGGAGCTCGACGGGCTCGAGGTGCGCAGGCCGAGCCTCGAGGAGGTCTACCTCTCGCTCACGCAGGCGGAGCCGGAATCATGAGGCTCTTCGGCCACGAGCTTCGCAGCCAGCTCCGGCTCTACGGGCGCAGCCGCGAGCTCGCGTTCTTCACCTTCGCGCTGCCGCTGATCATGTTCTTCCTGCTCGGCTCGGTGTACGGAAACGACCGGATCAAGTCGGAGGGCAACGTCCGGGGCGCCGACTACCTCCTCGCCGGGATGCTCGGCTACGGCGCGATCGCAACGGGCTTCGCCGGGCTGTCGATCATGCTCGTGATCCGGCGCGAGTCCGGAATCCTCAAGCGGGTGCGAGCGACGCCCCTGCCCGCCTGGGCCTACGTTGTCGCGCTGCTCTGCACGACGCTGATCGCGTTCGCTCTCGAAGCCGTCTGCATGCTCGCGATCGGCCGCATCTTCTTCCATACGCACGTCCACAACCTCTTCTCGCTCGCGCTCGCGCTGCTGCTCGGCGCGGCTGCTTTCACAACGCTCGGACTGGCCCTGACGGTCTTCATCAAATCCTCGGAGGGCTCTTCGGCGGTCGTGAACGCGATCTACCTGCCGGTCTCGTTCCTGTCCGGGGCCTTCTTCTCGCCGCATTCGTTCCCTTCGGCATTGAAGGCGATCGCGAACGCGCTGCCGCTCGTGTACGTGATCCGGCTCGTCCGCGACATCGCGCTGCACAACCAGCAGATTTGGGACCGGCCCGGCGACGTGGCGGTGATCGCGGCCTGGGGACTGGCCGGAGCAATCGTCGCCGCCCGCCGTTTCCGCTGGGAGCCGCAAGAAGGTTAGGTTTCGCGCCCGCGGGCAATTACGGTTTTCGATGGATAAAGATCCGCAGCTCGCTTTCTATCATCGCCTCCCCGAGCCTCCAGGACTCGAGGTCCGGGTCAACTTCGGCATCTTCGCCGGCCGGCCGGCGACCGCCGCGGAGATCGAGGAGCTGGCGCAGGCCCTCCTGACCAAGGTCGGCGAGATCTCGATCGTGGCCGAGGAACGTCATGAAATCGGAGAGGGCTCCGAGGCATCGCTGCACCAGGTGCGAATCGACGTCGACCCGGAGTACCTCCCCGAGGACGAGCACGAAACAGACGTGCTGGCCGGGCGGATCGTCGAGGCAGCCGAGTCGTGGGCGCGCGACTGCGTGGCCGAGCGGCACGCCGAGATCGCCGAGCCCTAGCGTCGTGCGGCGGTTCGCGCGGCACTGCTGGGATTCGGGATTCTGATCGGGTGGCTGATCTGGCGCTGAGGTGGTGAGCTAGCGGCTCGAAGAAACCCGAGCGCTACCTCGAGACGATCAGTGCCTTCATGCGGGATTGTGAGCGACATCGCCGATGAGGATCGCGACGGTCTCGGAGCGGCCTGACTTGACAGAGCGGGCCTATGAACTGACCTATGACACCCTGCGTGAGTACAACCAACATGGCGACGTGCTCAACCGCTACTGGGGCCGGCTGACCGAGGAGCTGCCCGAGTTCCAGTTCCACCTGCTGGACGACCGCGAGGAGATTCTCGCCCGCGCGCGGGCGCTTCCTGTCCGCTGGGACGGAAGCATCGACGACTTGCCCGAAGGGATCGACGGTGCGATCGCCCGAGGCTTTGACGAGGGCGACGCGAATGTGCTTTGCGCGCTCCTGGTCCAAATCCCCAAAGATCTCCAGAGCCGCGGCCTTAGCCACGTCGCCGTTGAGGGGATGCTCGAGCTCGCCCGCAGACACGGCCTCACGGCCCTGATCGCACCGGTTCGACCGAGCTGGAAGGAGTACTACCCCCTAGTGCCGATCGAACGCTATGCCGGGTGGCGCCGCGCTGACGGCCTGCTGTTCGACCCGTGGATGCGCGTTCACGAGCGCCTCGGCGCGGCCGTCTTAAAGCCGGAGCCCCGCTCACTCCGAATCACCGGCACCGTCGCCGAGTGGGAGGAGTGGACGGGCATGACCTACCCCGAGAGTGGCGACTACTGGTTCCGTGGCGGTCTGGCCACCGTGGCGATCGATCGCGACGGAAATCGCGGCAGCTATTGGGAGCCGAACGTCTGGATGCGCCACGGCACCGCTTGAATCGTCAGCGGTCGACGCGGTCACAGGGACGGCGGCAACCTGGCTCCTCAGGGGCTAATAGGTTCCGCGTGGCGACGAAACGTTTGTCGCTGTAACCGCGCATGCGGTCGCGACATAGGGAGAGTAGATGGAACGGTTCGAGCAGATCTACGAGGAACATCGGGAGGCCGTGCGTGCGTTCGTTCGACGAAGAGCGCCGGAGTCGGTCGTGGACGATGTTGTCTCGGAGACGTTCCTCGTCTGCTGGCGCAAGCTCGACCGGGTACCAGCTGAGCCGCGGCCCTGGTTGTACGCGGTGGCGCGTAAGACGCTGGCCAACCAGCGTCGGAGGCTCGCGCGCGAGCAAAGTCTAGGCGCTGCCGACCCAGCGTCGGCGGTCGCGGAAACGGAGCCGGTTGGAGACACCGCCCTCGCCGCGGGCTTCGCGGCGCTTTCGGAGCGCGATCGGGAAGTGCTGCGGCTGATTGCTTGGGAAGGACTGTCGCTCGCCGAGGCGGCGGTTGTCCTCGGCTGTTCGGCGCTCGCCTGCCGCGTTCGCTACCACCGCGCGAAGACGCGTCTGGCGCGACGGCTCGAAGCGATCGAGGCGTTTCGACCAGACCTGAAAGGAGCTACGAGATGAGCAACGATGTGATCGCGCGGCTCGCCGCCGCGAACCCGCTGCCGACGGCCGGACCGCCTCGGCATCCGGAGCCGCTCGCCGTGGGGACCCGGCAAATTGTCGTGGCCGTGGCGTTGATCGCCGCAGTCGCGGTGCCCGCAGCCGCGTTCGCCGGCAAGCTCGGAGATCTACTCGGATTGTCAAACGAGGGCACACCGGTCGCGACCAGCTCGCTCGACCTATCCAAGGACACCGGCCTGAACGAGGCGATGCAACAGCTCGCCTTCCCCTCGGCAATGCACCTGCTTGGCAACAGGAACGGCGTCAGCTTTTACGCGGCCCGCCGCGCTGACGGCGACTACTGCTTCGCAATCGAGTCGAAGGTCGCCAAGGGCGTTGGCTGTGACCTCAACGGGACCTTCCCTTCACCGGCACGACCGGTGATGGTCTTCCCGCCGCTGATCCAGTTCGCGGGCTTTGCCGCCGACGGAGTAGCGACCGTCACCGGAATCGATGCCTCCGGCAACACCGTCGTCTCGGCACCGGTAAGCCAAAATCTGTTCGCCTCGACGGTCCCCGGACCGTTCCCGTCGGTCGTTGCGATCGAGGCGCTAGACACAGATGGCAAGGTGCTCGCGACCGAGCACCGCCCCGGCCGCTGACAAGCGCTCCACCACACTCGCGAGAAGGCGCTGCTTAAGTGTTCCAAACCACCTCGATCGCTCGTTCAACGCCTGGGAGCGGCAGGGCGTTGGCCTCGACCTCGATCGCGTCGCGCGTTCCGCGCGAGAGACGTGCCCAGGGCTCGATCCGCACGGTGTGATGCGACCGTCTCCAGGTTCCGCGAATCTCGCCTTCGACGAGGACCGCGCCTGGCCACACGCGCGGCGTCCAAAGACGCTGCCGCTGGTCCTCGCGCGGAACGAGAAGCTCCCGCGCGGCTCCGTCGAGCAGAAAGTAGGTATCGCCGCTCGGCAGCAGGCGCGCGGGCGCGGCCACCGTCCCGCCGGCGCGAATTGTCGGCTCGTCTTCTGTGAGCAGCCATTCGTCGCCAAGTGGCGATCGAATCGGTAGCAGCGATGACTCGAGGGACGCGAATGCGCCAGTAGCCGACCGCCGGGAGATCCCTGCCCAGCGGGCGAACCCGTCAGCGGTGGCGGGTCCGAAAATGTGGATGTAGCGTCGAGCGAGCTCGCGACGCGCGTCGGCCGGGTCGATCTCCGCAGCGGCAACCGTCCAAACGGTTGGCGCACGCGCGCCATCCCAGCGGATGGCAACCGTGCCCGTCGTAGCGGCGTACCTGAGCGCGTTGCCAACGCCGAGCGCACGCCCAACCTCGCGGTCCGTCATTCGCGTGCCCTTGAGGTGGGCGTGCAGCCGTTCGGCCATGTACGCGGCCCGAAGCCGGCTCTTGGCGTTCTCTGGAAGCCTTCCGAGCGAGAAGAGCGCGAAGTCGCGCTTCGCGACGACATAAGTGTGGTAACGAGGACCCCACAGTTGGGCGAGCGACGGATCATCCAACGTCGAGAACTCGACGCCGTCGACCCGCGCGTGGAACGAGAGCAGCCCGGCTCTCGGCATGCTGTCCTGGAGACCTGCCCACGCCGCCCGCCGCAGCGACTGCGAGCCCATTGGCATTCGCTCGTCGAGCGCGCCGACTCGCCGTCGGAACGCCAGGATCTGTTGCCGCGTGACCCTGAGTCGCGATTCCACCGAACCGGCCATGGCTCAAGGCACCCTAATAAGTCTCGGCTTGGCCGCATGGGCCAGTCTTGCGGAATCTCACCCGAGGCGCGCTCGACGAAGTTCGGCGTTCGCGCGGCGTAGCTGATGGGCCGTCGGCTTGCTGCGGCCGAACCAAACGAACAGGCTCACCTCGCGTTTGCGGACAAGGGTTGAGCCTTGGTAGACGCTGATCCTGCGCGGCAGACCTTCGAATCCAGCGTGCACCTCGGCCTGGCCGACCCGCGGTGGCCAGGCGAAGGTGCGGACGGCTCTCACAGGATGTTCGATTGCTACCGTGATCTGGATTGCGATCCCTGCCCCGGGCATCGCTGCAAGCGTTCGGCGCGGTAGACATTCGACACAGTCGCGCCAGCGAATCGTTGAGGCCACGCTGGTGACTTGCGAGCAGCGCGACGCGCTCACCCCGGGGCAGGCGTGGACACTGTTCCGGCGCAAGTACCAACCAATCGCGGGAGCGAATCGGACCGGCACGAGGCTAGCTCCAAGCCGCGAGGCCGCCGAAGCCGCTCGCAATCGTTGCGTCGCCAGCGCGATGAGCACGCTGAAGGCCACGAGCAGGCCGATGAGGAATATGCGCTTGATGCCGAAGATACGTTCGAAACGACCTCGTCGGTCCACCGCGGCTAAGCGAAGAGGCCGCTCGCCCGGCCTCTTCGGCTTTGGCATTGGCCGATTCGGCCGAGCGATTACTCGATGGGGATCTCGAAGCGAGCGATTATGCCGGGGTCGCCGCCTCTCGCGAGTAGCTTGGGATCGGGATCGCGAGTCGCCACCCAGGCATATCCGTGTTCGGGATAGGCGACGACGTCCGGGAAGCTCCCGGCACTGATCGCGAGGATCTGAGCGGGTTCTTCGCTCGGGTTGCTGAACGTATGTAGGCCGGCACGTCCCTCGGGGCAGAAGACGAAGTCGCCCGGACATAACTCCTCTTCGCCGTGTTGGTTTCGGAAGACGGGACGACCGTTCAGGACGAAGAACATCTCTTCAGCTCCGAAGTGCATATGCATCCGCATCTCAGGCGCGCCGGGGGCCAGTTCGTACAGCGTTGCTCCCATCCTGGCCTCGTCCGGCCGCCAGAAGATTCGATGCCGAGTCCCGGCTTCTTCGTTCTCTCCGTCCCATGCGTCGGAGAAGAGGTTCTGACGATTCATGCGTGGTACCTCCGAGTCGTATTGGTGGGCGCGCAGGCGCCCGAGCCCCGCGTTACGGGCCTCGGAAGCGCTGCGCCGGAAACGCGCGGCTGCTCGCCGCGCCAGACCGCTACCTCGCCGCCGGATCCACGGCAGGATCATGCCTACTCGAGCAGACTCGCCCAAGCAGGTTTGAGATCAGCCGCCGCCGCGCACAACTAGCGCTGCATGCGCCTGCGGCTTCTCCCGCTTCTCGGCTTGGCCTTTGCGTTTCTCGGATTCGGGGCTTCTCCAGGCACGGGCGCCGGCTCGCCCTTCACGACCGCGCGGTTGCCGAACTCCAACGGGTTCTCCGAGCCGCGCGAGGCGATCTCGACCTCCGGCCAGTTCTGGATCGAGAGCAACGCGGCGGACAACTCGACCGCCGTTTGGGGGTCCAACAACGGGCTGAGCTGGACGCAGACGCCGACCGAGCCCGTCGGACAGACGGTTGCGAGCACGGACGTCGACATCGTCACGACGCCTTCCGGCCGGATCGTCGAGACCGAGCTCGACTTCGGCGGGATCAACTTCCGCACCGCTTATTCGGACGACGGCGGCAAGACCTGGACTGCGTCGCAGGGAACGACACTCGCCGACACCGACCGCCCATGGCTCGCTGCCGATCCGGGCAGCAACAAGGTCTACTTGCTCTTCCACAATCTCGTCTCCGGTACCGCGACGCACAACATGTTCGTCGAGACGTCGCTCGACGGTGGCGCGACGTTCGGGCCGCCGGTGCCAACGACGCTTCCCGGATCGCAGGCGTGGGCCGACCTGCAGTGCGCCGACTCCGGCGGGCCGTCGGACATCTTCGTGGCGCCGCCGGGGACTCCGCATGCGGGCCGCGTCTACGCAGCCTGGAACACGCGTAGCTCCGGCCCCCTCGACGGCGTCGACACCTCGGCGACCGGAGGGTGCGGCGCCTCGGCCACGGGCTCGTTCGAGATCAACGTCGTCGGCGCGACGCGGATCTGGCTTGCCTGGTCGGACACGCCCGCAGTAGACGGCTCCTGGCATACGAGCCTCGCGCTCGACGACAACCCGACCGGACAACTCGTCAGCTACCAGCTCGCTCCCGCCGCAGTGGACACCGCAGGCAACGTCTACGTCGCCTACGACGAGTCGCTCCAGCCCTATCCGAACTACGACGGCGCGCCGCTGAAGTACATCTGGGCCGGACCAGACCTCAGCAGCTGGAGTAAGCCGGTCACCGTCGCAGCGGGTGGCGGTCCCGGGCACGTGCTGCCGCACGTCGTCGCGGGCGACCCGGGCAACCTCGATCTTGCGTACTGGACCGGGCAGCAGGATGGTTCGGACATCCACTGGTACACCACCGTCGCGCAGGTCTTCCACGGGCTGACGAGCAAGCCGTCGATCCACGCGACGCGGATCACGAACATCTCGTCCGACACTGGAACCGCGAGAATCCTCATGGGTGCGTGCGATCAGAACCCGCAAACAGGCGGGGTCGTGAATGGACTCGAGTGCAACCGCTCGGCCGATGTCTGGGGAATCGCGCTGACGCCGAAGTGCTTCCTCGCGATCACTTGGCCAGTCCGTAACAACGCCGATCACTCGCTCGAGGCGACCTACGCGACAACACAGACCGGTGGCACGCCGGTCTGCAAGTCACGCCCTTGACGACCCGGTCTTGCTGAAGAAGCCGTGGCGCGGCCGGTTCGCCCGCGCTGCCTTGATGGCGAACCGGACCATCGCCCGCGGCAGCTTCTCGGCTCGACTGAGCGTTGCGTCGAGCGCCTCGACGAACCAGTCGACGTCGTCTTCGGAGAGGACGAGCGGCGGCAGGATCTTGATCACGTTCGAGTCGTGGCCTGCCACCTGCGTGAGGATCTTGTGCCGGTCGAAGAGCGGCATGACCACGAGCTGCGCGAACAGCCCCGTCTGGACGCGCTCGAGCATGCGCCAGGAGCGGCTGCCGCCGTCGGGCTCCTGGAACTCGATCGCCCAGATCAGGCCCAGGCCGCGCACGTTCTTGACGACTTCGTAGCGCTCCACCAGCGGGCGCGTCCGCTCGAGCAGCAGCTCGCCCATCCGGGCCGCCTGCTCGGGCAGACGTTCGGAGTCAAGCTCCTCCAACGTCGCGAGGCCCGCCGCCATCGCGAGGTCGTTGGGCGCGAACGTCGAGCCGTGGGAAACGGAGTGCTCGAGCGAATCGAAGACGGCGTCGCACACGGCCCTCGACATCAGCAGCGCGCCGACGGGCACGTAGCCACCCGAGAGCGACTTCGCAACCGTCAGGAGATCGGGCTCCAGCCCCCAGTGGTCGAGCGCGAACATGCGGCCCGTGCGACCGAACCCGGTCTGCACCTCGTCGACGCAGAAGAGCGTCCCGTAGCGGCGGCACAGCTCTTGCGCACCCTCGAGATAACCGTCGGAGGGGAAGTGCGGCCCGTGGCCCTGAACGGGCTCGACGATGAAGACCGCCACGTCCTGGCCGCGGAGCGCCGCCTCGAGCGCCTCCAGATCGTCGAACGGGACCCGTGAGAACCCGGGCAGCAGCGGCCCGAAGCGCTCGCTGAACACAGCGTCGCCGGCTGCCGAGAGCGAGCCGAGCGTCAGCCCGTGGAAGCCGTGCTCGCAGGAGACGACCTTCGACCGTCCCGTCGCCGCGCGGCCGAGCTTCAGCGCCCCTTCGACTGCCTCGGTGCCGGAGCTGGTGAACAGCACACGGCCAAGCGACGAGGGCGCGCGTTCGAGCAGCGCCTTCGCGAGCAGACCCGGCAGCGCCGAGACACCCAGCTGCACCTTCCCCGGAGTGTCCAGCTCGAGCGCCTCGACGAGCGCCGCCCGGATCCGGGGGTTGTTGCGCCCGACGTTGTATATCCCGAAACCGCCGAGCAGGTCGAGAAAACGCGTGCCATCCGCGTCGTAGAGATACGCCCCCTCCGCCCGGGCCCAGCGGCGGTCGAAGCCGATCGTCCGCAGCAGGCGCACGAACTGCGGGTTGATCGTCCGTGCGTAGAGATCGAGCTCCTCACCGCGGTGCTCGTCGAGCAGCGAGCGCAGGGTCATGCCGGTGACTCCGCGGCGAGCTCGGCGAGGAAGGCGCGCATTCGCTCGATTGCGGGCACGACTCCTTTCTGCTCGTAGAGCTCGAGCGCCCGCTCGCCTTCTTCTCGAGCGTCCTCGGTGCGGCCCGCGAGCTGCAACACGTCCGCGAGGGCTGCGCGCGCGTACGCGAGGTGCCTCAAGTGGCCCCCCAGTGCCGATGAATTGGCGATACCCGCGAGGGCGAGCTCTTCCGCCTCCGCGAGGCGTCCGCGTCCGGCGAGGACCTTTGCGCGAAGAATCGGAAACCAAGCGGCGTTGATCGCATCGTCCGGCGCCGACAGCGACTCGGCCTGCTCGAGCACGTCCTCGGCCTCGTCGAGCCGCCCTTGTTCGTAAAGCGCTTCTGCGAGCCCCCCGAGGAGTGTCGAACTATACGACCTGTCCCCGAGCTCTCTGAGCACCGGCAGCGCATCCTGCACCGTTTTCTCGGCGGCAGCAGGATCATTTGCAAGCAACTGGAGCTCCGCGTGCGGATTCGCCGAACCACCGTACATCGCCCGCAATCCAAGCTCCTGGTACCTCGTTCGCGCACGGGCAATAGCCGAGAGCCCCTCGTCGAACTCGCCGCCGAGGCCGGCGAGACAGCCACCCCAGAACTCGGCATGTGTCTTTTGGAGCGGAGTCGCAGCCCGGGCGCTGACTTCCTCCCAGATGGCGCGCGCTTCCGGCAGCGGCGTGTCGCCGAAGAACGCGGCGAAGGGGATCCAGAAATCTGCCTCTGACGCCAGGCGCTCGTCGCCTGCCCGCCGGGCGTGCTCGCCGGCCGCCCGCATCGAGACACCGATCAAGTTGACGTTCCCGTCCATGTTGGCGGCCTGTGACCGCAGGCGCCACGCTCGCGCCAGACCTACGTCGTCGCCGAGGTCGGTGAGAACGTCGAGTCCCGTTTGGGCGAGTCTGGCCGCCTCGTGAGCCGAGAGCCGTTGGTTTGCGACCTGGATCCATCCCAATACCAATCGCGCCCGCCACTCGTGCGCCCGGTCGCCGTCCGCGGCCGAGTTCTCGATCACCCCCGCGAGAACCTTCTCCGCCGCCTCGAGATCGATCTCCGCGAGCGCGTCGGCCAGGCCGAGCCGGAGGTCCATTCGCCGCCCGTCTTCGTTTGGAAGGACAGCGAGTGCGCGCTCGAGGAGACCGGCGGCCGCCGGCATGTCGGCGCGGGCCAGCGCCCGTCCTCCCGCCGCTGCGAGCCGCACCTCGGCACGGCTGCCGAGCTCGCGGCCACGGTCGTCGAGCGGACCGAGCTCGCTCCGGTAACGGAATGCCTGCTCGAGGTGGTAACCGACAATCTCGTCGAACTCGCTCCGCTCGCCCTCGAGCCAGTCGGCGAAGCGCTCGTGGAGCTGGGCTCGGAGCTCCTTCGCCATTGCGGCGTACGCGGCGTCGCGGATCAGCTGGTGGCGGAATCGAAACGCGTCGGCCGACGGAAAGACGCTCGACCGATGAGGACGGATCAACTCCTTCCGGACCAGGAGGGCGAGCGCAGGGCCGACTTCCACGTGTTCCGGGGCGAGCTGGGCGAGTGCGCCGGACCAGAACTCCTTCCCCATCACCGAGGCGCGCTCGATCACGGCTCGCTCGTTGTCGCCCAGGCGGTCGAGGCGCGCGGCAAGAAGGGCCTGAATCGTCGGCGGTACCGAGACCTCGCCCCCTTCAGCATCATCCTCGGCCAGCATCGCGAGCATCTGCTCGACGAACAGCGGATTCCCCTCGGCAGCCGCGGCCACCCGCGCCCTCAGCGTCGGCGCGACCTCTGCCCCGGCGAGAAGGTTCTCGATCAGTGTCTCGGCCGCATCCTCGCTCAGCGGCTCGAGCAGGATCGACGTCGCGTTCAGCTTGCCCCCGGACCACCCTGGCCGGTCGTCAAGCAGCTCCGGCCGGGCGATGCACAGCAGCAGAATCGGAGCGTCTCGGCTGAAGTCCGCCACGTGCTCGACGAGGTCGAGGAATGTCGGCTCGGCCCATTGAAGATCGTCGAACACGACGACGAGCGGCTGCTCGCGAGCGAGCGCCTCGAGCAGCTTTCTCACAGCCCAGGGAATCTCTTCCGGCGAAGCTCCACCCTCGGCTTGGCCGATCGCATTCAGGACCGTATTGACGATGGAGCGGGCCTCCGGCTCCCCCTCGAGAAACTGGACGAGCCGCTCCTCGTTGCCGAGCTGCTCGAGAATTTCCACCAGCGGCCAGTAGGTGATTCCCTCGCCGTAGGAGAGACAACGCCCGGAGACGAGCGTGGCGCCGTCGCCCACCTCTGCCAGAAACTCCTGGGCGATCCGCGACTTCCCGATGCCAGCTGCCCCGAGGAGCGTGAACAGGTGACACGAACCCTCGTCGCCGGCACGCCGATAAGCCTGCCGTAGGAGCTCGAGCTCCCGTTCGCGGCCGACGAGCTTGGACTCGAGTCGACGAGTGATCGGCTCGGCGCCGGCACGCACGTCGATGAGGAGCAGCGGTGAAAGCTCATCAGTCTTGCCTTTGACGCTCAGCGGTTCGACCGGCAGCGCCTCGACGGCGTCGCGCACGAGGCGGTAGGTCGATTCTCCGACGAGGATCTGACCTGGGTCGGCCGCTTGCTCCAGACGCGCGGCGACGTTCACCGCGTCGCCGGTCACGAGCCTCTGCCCCGCTGCGGAGTCCCCGGCCACGACCTCACCCGTGTTGATGCCCGTCCGGTTCTCCAGTCGAACGCCGTAGTCGCGCTCAAGCTCGTCGTTCAGGCGGGCAAGCTCGGCACGCATCTCCACGGCGGCCCGGACGGCGCGGAGGGCGTCGTCTTCGTGCACGAGCGGAAGCCCGAAGACGGCCATGATCGCGTCGCCGATGAACTTCTCCACTGTCGCGCCGTGTCGGTCGACCGCCGCGGACATGACGTCGAAGTAGCGGGACATCACTCGTCGAAGCGACTCGGGGTCGAGGCGTTCGCCGAGCGCGGTAGACCCGGTCACGTCGGAGAAGAGAACCGTGACTGTCTTGCGAACTTCCGAGCGCTGCGGCTCGGGCTCGACGAGGGGCGTACCGCAGCCCGAGCAGAAACTCGCGTCGTCAGCGTTCTCTCGGCCGCACGACGGGCAGGGTCTCATCCGAGAAGATCGTACGGCGGCCCGGAAGCGGCCGCTTGCTACGCGTGAATCCGCTCGCTCGAAGCGCGCAACCGACCGCCATCGCGGCCGGCCCGGACGGCGAGGATCTCGGCGAGGATCGAGACCGCGGTTTCCGCCGGGGTCCCGGCTCCGAGGTCGAGACCCGCCGGGCCGCAGAGCCGTTCGAGCTGCTCCTCGGAGATACCCGTCTCCAGCAGCTGCTCCCGCCTGCGTTCCTGCGTGCGGCGCGAGCCCAGCGCACCGACGTAGAAGGCATCGCTCGCGAGCGCGCCAGCCAGAGCCGGCACGTCCCAGCGGTCCTCGTGAGTCAGCACGACCACGGCGGTGCGGTCGTCGGGCCCGAATTGCTCCAGCACCTCCTCGGGCCAGGCGACCTGGAGCTCGTCCGCGCTGGGGATCCGTTCGGCCGTAGCGAACCGGGCGCGCGCGTCAGCGACGACGGTGCGCCAGCCGAGCCCCTTCGCGGCACGGCAAAGCTCCTCGGCAAGATCGACTGCGCCGAAGACGAGCAGCCGCGGCGGCGGGCCGAGCACCTCGGCAAAGACACGCTCGCCGTCGCGCTCGAGCAGCTGCGTCCGCGTCAGCTCGCCGTCGTCGGAGACCCACCGCTCGCCGGCACGCTCGCCTTCGACGACCGTGAAGACCACCTGCGCAGTCTCGGGGTCCGGCGGCTCGCCCTCGACCCGTTCGACGAAGACGTCGATCTCGCCGCCGCACGGGAGCCCGACCTCCCAGGCGTCCTCGTCCGGGATCCCGTAGGAGAGCAGCTTCGGCTTGCCGCTCTCGAGGACCTCGCGCGCGTGAACGGCTACGTCGCTCTCGACGCAGCCGCCGGACACGGAGCCTGCGAGCTCGCCGGTTTCGGAGACCGCCAGCTTCGACCCGAGCGGCCGGGGGGCCGAGCGCCGCGTCGCGACGACGGTCGCGAGCGCAACGGCCTGTCCGCTGTCGCGCCAGCGCTTGATTGCAGCGAGTGCCTCGCCCACCCCTTCAGCGTACCGCCGCTTGTTTCCCGCCCGCGGCTACTGGCTCGCTACGTCGCGTCGCAAGAAGACGAGGTAGGCGGCGGCGACGGGGATCGAGATGTAGAGCGCGCAGACCCAGAGCGCCCGGATCACCGGCACCCAGTCCGCGGGCGTCCGCAGGAAGCCGTGCCAGGCCTCGAATTGCGTCCCCAGCAGGTACGGCCGGATGCTCTCCGTGCCGGGCAGCACGCCGAGTAGCTGCATCAACAGCGCGAACATCAGTGAGCCGACGACGGAAGCGGCGCTGTTACGCGTCACCGTCGAGAGCAGCAGCCCGAAGGCCGCGATCCCTGCGAGCGGCAGGAAGTAGACCGCCAGGCTGGCGACGAGCAGCCCGAATCCGTGTCCGCCCGAGACCTTCGTCCCGGAGAGCGAGGTCAGCGGGTGGAAGCCCCAGGCGATCGTCCCTGCGAGTAAGCCGACCAGACCCATCGCGAAGACGGCCACGAACGTGTAGGTGAGAACCGCGAGCACCTTCCCCGCGAAGACCTGGCCGCGGTCGCGCGAGCGGGTCAGGATCGTCTTCAGCGTGTCGTTGTGACTCTCGGCGGCGACGATGTCGCCCGCGACGAGCGCGGTGATCAGCGGCAGGCCCCAGATCGACATGAAGAAGAGGACGACGAACGGGGCCGCGAGCCCCGTGTCGCGGATGTACCTGCCGAGCGGAACGTCGTTCGGACCCCCGGTCTGGAGCACGAGCACGACGACGAAGACGATCGGCACCAGGATCGCGGAGATCAGGCCCAGGTACGTTCGCTTCTGCGCCAGCAGCTTCGCGAGCTCCCATTCGTAGACCTTGCCGACCGCTGCGATCACGCGACCGCCTCCTCCTTGGCGGCGACCTCGCCCTCAACGCGCTCGCCCTCGGTCATGCCGAGAAACAGCTCCTCGAGGCTCGCGGTCTCGGGCACGAGCGCGGTGACGCCGATCCTCGCCTGGCCGAGCGCGATCGAGAGCGCCGCGACGGCCTCCTCGTCGGCCTGAAAGCGCAGCGAGCCGTCAACGGACGTCACCTCGCCGATCCCGGGCTGTGCGAGCAGGAGCGCCTTCGCCCGCTCGAGCTCCGGCGACCGGAGCCGGAAGCCGGTCGCCGCCGTCGCCAATAGATCTCGAAGCCGGCCCTCGTAGACGATCCGGCCCTTGCGGATGATCGCGACTCGGTTGCAGAGCTCCTCCACCTCGGTCAGCAGATGGCTCGAGAGAAGCACCGTGATCCCCTCGCCGGCGAGGCGGCGAACGAGGTCGCGCATGTCGCGCATGCCGGCCGGGTCGAGGCCGGTGGTCGGCTCGTCGAGCAGCAGCAGCTTCGGTTCCCGCAGGAGCGCCGCCGCGATCCCGAGCCGCTGGCGCATTCCGTGGGAGTAGCCGCCCACCTTGTCGTCGCCGCGGTCTCGAAGCTCGACGAGCTCGAGCAGCTCCTCGATCCGCGAGCGCGAGTCGCCATCGTCGTAGGCGGCAAGGAGGCGCAAATTCCGCCGAGCAGTGAGGTAGGGGTAGAAGGTCGGCCCCTCGACGAAGCCGGCCACGCCGTCCAGCGCCTTCGCGCCGGCGACGTGCGGGTCACGGCCGAAGAGCTCGATCGAGCCCTCGGTCGGCCTGATCAACCCGAGCAGCATTCGCAGCGAGGTCGTCTTGCCGGCGCCGTTCGGGCCTAGGTAGCCGAAGACGTCTCCCTTCTCGACCGTCAGGTCGACGTGGTCGACGGCGACGAGCTCACCGTAGACCTTGACGAGCCCCCGCGCGCTGACCGGTAGCTCGTGGCTCATAGCGACCCGCGCGACATCATCCGATCGAAGCCATTCCACTGTCCGTGTTTAGACGGCCACGTCAGCAAAGCCACCACGGCCTCCAGATCGGCATCGCAAGCCACGCCTCAGCCGAGCGCACGCGCGGCAGCCTCCGCCGCTGCAGGCGGCACCGAGCCCGCGAGGACGTACGCGGCCTCGCCCCGCTTCCACGTCAGGGCGGTTCCAAGCTGCGTCGCGAGCTCGTGGGCAGTGAGGCCGTTGAGCGAGACCTCGGGCAGGCTTCCCATCGGCCCATTGTTGCCGCCCGCGCCGGCCGGCCGCTCGATGACGACGATCGCACCGAGCCCGTGGCCGTAGACGACGACCGCGGCCTTGGAGTCTTTGCCACCGACCAGGCGCACGTCCTGGCGCGGCAGGCCGACGAGCCTGTCCGGCGCGACGACCGGGAAGGTCGCAGCGGCCTGGACCGCTTGCACGCCGCTCGCGTGGACCCGACCCGTCCGGGCCTCCTTGGCGTTCCTCGTCAGCGAGCCGAGATCGACGGACTTGGCGCCGGCGGGCGGCGTCACGTCGACGTCACTCGACGACACCGGTCCGTAGGAGATGTGGGTTGCGGCGAGCTCGAGCACGGGCGAGGAGGCTCCCTGAGCGTAGATCCCCAGCCGAAGCGGGATTCCTCGCGAGGCGTCGAACGCGAGCTCGGCGGCGCCGAGGAGGCCACCGTCGTGCTTCGGCGAGACTCTGACGGTGTAGGCCTCCTGGCCCGCGACGTTGCCCGGCTCCGCACCGGAGAGGGAGACGTGCTCGCCGAGGTTGGCAAGAAAGTCGCTGATCTTCGCGACCGACGGAACGCCGGTCTGGTCGGCCGACCTCTTGGCATGAGCCGGGAGCGTCGCCCTGTAGACCGTGTTCGAAGAAGCGTCGTAGACCGTCACCGCGGTCTGGTTCCACACGATCTGGACGTCGCCCGCGTCGGACTGAAGCTCGATCCGGCCGCGTCCGTCGTTCGTCGCCCAGAGGCGCCCCGAGGCGCCGGACATCAGGGCCGAGCCGACCTGGCCGGTGATCGCGCCGGACGGAAAGAGCTTGTTCGTGAACTTGATCCGCGCCGTGACGCCCTCGGGCGCCGGACCGGCGAGCGAGTCGTGCAGTGCCTGCGCCAGCGGCTTCGGCGGCGGAGTCGGCCCGCTGCCGCCGCTTGCGGCGACCGCGATCGCGGCGCCTCCGGCGGCAAGCGCGACGACGCCGACAATCAGCAGAACGAGGCGAGAGGTCGAAAGTGTGCGGAGGAGCTTCAAAGCGATCCTTTCGCTGACGGTTGCGCCTCCGTTCTATGCCCGGACCCTGAGAAGTCTCTGAGAACAGGCAGCTCGATCGTGAAGCGCGAGCCCTCCGCGTAGGCGCGGCCGCCGTGGCGCTCGGCCGTCGCGCGGACGATCGCGAGACCCAGGCCCGAGCCCGGCTTGTCGCCGTTGCCGCGCCAAAAGCGTCCGAACGCCTGCTCGGTCTCCTCGGGCGCGAGCCCTGCGCCTTCGTCAGCGACAGTCAAGCGGGCAACGCCATTCTGCTGCCCCGCGGCGACGGTGATCAGGCCGCCTTCCGGTCCGTAGAGCTCTGCGTTCCGGACGAGGTTCGCGAGCGCCCTCTCCAGAGCAGCCCGATCTCCTTTGACGGCCACGGGCTCGAGTGCGCCGGGCTGGATGCGCGGCCCCGAGGCCGCGCGGACGAGTTCGTCGAGCCTGATCACCTCGGTCGGCTCGCCGGCAGATTCTTCCCGCGAGAGCGCCAGCAGGTCGTCTGCCAGCCTTGCGAGCCGCTCGGCGTCGGCCTCGAGTTCGCCAACGAGCTCCGGAGACGCGCCGTGCCGGGCCAGATAGGCGACGTTTCCGCGCAGAGCCGTCAGCGGAGTCCGCAGCTCGTGTGATGCGTCCGCGAGGAAGCGCCGCTCGTTGTCGCGCGCTCGCTCGAGGCTGGCCAGCATGTCGTTCAGCGTCGCCGCGAGCGTGCCGACCTCGTCGCCCGCGACAGGCTGTGGCAAGCGCCGGCGCGGATCGCCGGTGCGCTCGACCTCTGCGGCGGATGCCGCCAGCTCGCCGAGCGGCCGCAGGGCGCGCGTCATCAGGATCGCCACCGCAACAGCGCCGAGAGCGGACGCGGCCAGGCCG
>VAXH01000041.1 GCA_005883955.1 Actinomycetota bacterium
TGGTGACCGAGTGGCCGAGCACGACGGTGCCGGCGACGATCAGCAGGAGGAGCTCGACTGTCGCCACGCCGCTCGCCACCATCGCGGCGGTGCGCCACGGCTGGACTGCCTCGAACGGGACTGCGTGCTCCACGGGAGCGTCGAGTTCGCTACCCGGCCACGGCCTCCTGCAAGCTTTTCCACGTCAGCCGCAGGCCGTCTTCGAGCGGCCGCTCGGCCCGCCACCCGAGCTCGCGGGCGGCCAGCGAAGGGTCGGTGACGCTGCGTCCGATGTCGCCCGGTCGTGCCTCCGCGTACTCGGGTTCGCGGTCGATCGCGGTCACGCGCCGGCAGGCGGCGTGTAAGGCGTTGATCGACGTCTCGACCCCTGTACCGATGTTGTAGACGCCGCCGGCATGTTCGGCCGCCGCCAGTACGCCGGCGACAACATCGCCGACGTAGATGAAGTCGCGCGTCTGCTCGCCGTCCCCGAAGATCGTCGTCTGCTCACCGGCGGCGAGCCGCTCGAGGAAGATCGCGACGACGCCGCCCTCGAGGCTCGCTTCCTGCCGCGGTCCATAGACGTTCGCGAGCCGAAGCGAAACGTACCGAGTCCCGAAAAGCCGGTTCCAGCCGGCGACGTACTCCTCGCCCGCCAGCTTCGAAATCCCGTACGGCGAGATCGGGCGCCGCGGCGCGTCCTCCGCCGCGGGCCCGTCGCACTCGCCGTAGATCGCCCCGCCGGTCGAGCTGAAGACGACGTGCGTTCCGTGCGCACGAGCGGCGTCGAGCACGCGGACCGTCCCGAGCACGTTGACCTCGGCGTCGTAGTCGGGCCGCTCGACCGAGGTGCCGACGTCCGCCTGGGCAGCCAGGTGGACGCAGAGCTCCGGCCGCACCGAGTCGAACAGCGTTCGGGCGTCCAAGCGGATGTCGCCGAGATGGAGCTCGGCCCCCGCCGGGACCTTCTCGCGGCTCCCAGTGGCAAGCGAGTCGAGCACGTGCACGTCGTCCCCGCGGGCGACCAGCGCCTCCGCGACATGCGAGCCGATGAAGCCCGCTCCGCCTGTCACGATCGCCCGCAAGGCTGCGTATCCTAGGTCGCAGATGTTCATCACGTTCGAGGGCCTCGACGGCTCGGGGAAGTCGACGCAGGCCGAGCTGCTGGCCGAGGCGATTCGCGACGCCGGCCGGGACGTGGTGACGACGCGCGAGCCCGGCGGGACACCGCTCGGCGAGCGGGTGCGCGAGTTGCTTCTGACCGGGGACGGGATCTCGCCGTGGGCCGAGGCGGCGCTGTTCGCGGCGGCGCGCGCGGAGCTCGTCGACGAGGTGATCGGGCCGGCGCTCGAACGCGGCGCCGTCGTCGTCTGCGACCGCTACCTCGACTCCTCGCTCGCGTATCAGGGTGTCGCGCGTGGTCTCGGCGTCGAGCGTGTGCTTCAGCTGAACCTGCCGGCGATCGGCGAGCGGTTGCCTGACCGAACGTTCCTGCTCGAGATCGATCCCGACGAATCTGTGCGCAGGGTCGGCCGGAACGGCGACCGGATCGAGCGGGAGGACGAGCAGTTCCGCCGGCAGGTCGCCGACGCTTATCGTCTGCTGGCGGAAACCTTCCCGCAGCGGATCGAGGCGGTCGACGGAAGCCGCCCGCCCACAGACATCGCCAAGGAGATCTTTGGACGCGTTCGAGAAAGTCTCTGAGCAACCCGAGGCCAAGCGCCTGCTTCGCGCCGCGCTCGCCGACGCCCTCGCGCACGCGTACCTCTTCCACGGTCCGCCCGGCGTCGGGAAACGTGCGATGGCGACGGCGTTCGCGGCAGAGCTCCTGGGCGACGAACCTCGCGTCCAGCGAGGCTCGCACCCAGATCTCTACGTGCTCGAGCCGCTCGGAGACCAGATCCGGATCGACGCGATCCGCGGGCTCAGGCACGACCTGCACATGCGGCCCTTCGAGGCTGACCGTCGCGTCTATCTCATTTTCGGCGCGCACTCGATGAACGAGGAAGCGGCGGATGCGTTGCTGAAGGATCTCGAGGAGCCGCCCTCCTATGCGGTGATCGTGCTCGTCGCCGACGAGCTCGGCTCCCTGCCGGAGACGATCCGCTCGCGCTGCCAGCCGGTGCCGTTCCGGCGGCTGTCGGAACGAACGGTACGCGAATGGATAACCGCCGAGGCGCCGGGGCTGGCCGCCGACGAAGCGACCGCGATTGCCCGCGTCGCAGCGGGCCGGCTCGATCGCGCGGCGCTCCTGCTCGACGACGCGGCGGCAAAGCGGCGGCTCGAGCGTTTACAGCTCGCGCGCTCGGTCTACCTCGCGCCCGACTTTGCCGCCGCGGCGGCGGCCGAGCGCGTCGTCGCCGGCTCGCACGCCCGGGCGAAACAGGCGCGGGAGGCTGCCGAGGCCGTCCTCGAGGGCCTCGAACTGACCGACCGCGAAGCGGAGCAACGGCTCCGCCGCGCCGCGCGCGGAGCCGAGCGGGAAGAGCTGCTGGCGGCGCTGGAGGAACTTGCGGCGTGGTACCGCGATCTCGTCGCCTTCGCGGCCGGTGCGGAAACCGCGGTCCACTGCGATCACGCCGAGGAGTTGCGCGCGGACGCATCGGTCGAGCGGCTGGCCGGCGCCGAGCAGGCGGCCGAGCTCGCCCGCGACGCCTGGCGCAACTTCGCCGAGTTCAACGTCAACGCGACGCTTGCGCTGGAGGCGCTCTTCATTCAGCTGCGCCGGTCTTTCGCGGTCGCAAGGGCCGTGGCCTGAAACGCCGAAGAACGGAGGTTGTGACTCCTACGAAACGCAGCTAGGCTCCGCCGGGTCCCAGTGTTGCAATCGAGGTCTCTCACCTCGCGTCCATGGCTGATCGCCGTCGGCGGCTTGATCGTGACGGCGGCAGTCACCGCGCCCTTCTTCTTCGTCACTCGGCTCGCCGAGCAGCTCACGATTGCGGCGGCGTTCTCGATCGCAGCCGCCGTCTCCGCCGGCCTGCTCGCAAAACGGCTCGATCGCCGCGGACAGGAGCTGGTCGACGCCGAGCGGAAGTACCGAGACCTCACGGACGGTCTCCCGCTCGCTACATGGGTGTATGGGGTCAAGGATCGCAACGACACACGGCTCATGGGGCCGCAGGTCGAGGCCATGCTCGGGTACTCACCCGAACAGTGGGACGGCGAGCTGCTCGAGCGGATCCTCCATCCAGACGATCGGGAACGAGTGCTCGCCGGGATCGCGGCTGCGGCCGAGAGCGGCGCCCCCTTCGAGAGCGAGTACCGCGTACTGGCGCGGAACGGTGAAGTGGTCTGGCTCCGCGAGCACGCGAGGATCGTCTCCGGCTCGGATGGCGAGCCGCTCTTCGGACAGAGCTTCCTCGTTGACATCGGCGAGCGCAAGCGTGTGGAGGACGAGACAGACCGGCTGCTCGCCGCGGAGCGCGCTGCTGCATCGGAGACGGTCGAGCGACAAGGCCGGCTCGATCTGCTCCGCGAGGTCGGGGACGTCGCCGGCTCGCCCGACTACAAGGCGGCGATCGAGCGGGTCGCCGAGCTGGTCGTCCGAGACTTCGGCGACTGGTGCCTGATCGACCTGGCCGAAGAAGGCGCGCCGCTGAAGCGCCTCGCTGTTGCGCGCGCCCAAACCGGGGGAACACAGACCGGCAACGCGCCGCAACAGGAGCCGGACGAAGCCGTACGCTCGGTCGTTGCCAGCGGGAATCCGCAGATCCTTCCCGCCCTCGGCGAGCGCTCGAACGGCCAGGAACCGGATCGGTTCCTCGGTGGCATCAACCCTAGCTCTCTGATCTGCGTCCCGCTCCGCGCCCGCCAGCGCTCGATCGGCGCGATCACGGTCGCCCGAATCGCGCGCGGCCGACCCTACGGAGCGGTCGATCTCGCGCTGGTGCAAGACATCGCCGGGCGGATCGCGCTCGCGGTCGATCGTGCGCGGCTCTACGCCGAGGTCGAGCAGCGCGCGGACGCAGCGCGCGTTCTCGCTCACGTCGCCGACGGAATTCTGCTCCTCGACCGCACCGGCATCGTCCGCCTCTGGAACCCCGCGGCGGAAGGGATCACCGCCATTCGAGCCGCCGACATCGTCGGCCGCTCAGCCGCCGACGCGATCCCGGGCTGGCAGGAGTCGGTCGATACGGTCCCGATCGCCGCGACGCCGGATCCGGGGCACCCCGAGGTCGTGATCCCGCTCGAGACCGAACGAGGCGAGCGCTGGATTGCGATCGCGGGCGTGCAGTTCTTCGGCGGGACGGTCTATGCCTTCCGCGACCTCACCGACGTCCGCCGCCTGGAGGAGCTCAAGGCGAGCTTCATCGCCACCGCGTCCCATGAGCTGCGAACGCCGCTGGCGGCCGTCTACGGGGCCGCCCAGACGCTACTCCGTCACGACTTCGCCCTCGACGAGGGCGGCCGCGACCGGTTCGTCTCGCTGATCGCGGACGAGTCGGAGCGCCTAGGCCGGATCGTCAACGAGATTCTGCTCGCGAGCCAGCTCGACGCCGGCCGGCTCGACCTGGCGTCGGAGCCTTTCGATGCGGCCGAGCTCGTCGAGCGCGTCGTCGAGGCCACGCGCGCCTACGCGCCTCCGGGCGTTCACGTCGAAGGCCGGGTACCCGAGGAACTGCCGCTGGTCGAGGCCGACCGCGACAAGGTCAGGCAGGTCCTCGTGAACCTGGTCGAGAACGCGATCAAGTATTCACCCGACGGCGGCCGAGTCGAACTCCAAGTCGAGACGCACGAGGAGAACGTGCTCTTCCAGGTCCGGGACGAAGGGCTCGGGATCCCGACCGACGAGCAGAGCCGGGTCTTCGAGAAGTTCTACCGAGTCGATCCGCACATGACCCGCGGCGTGGGCGGCACGGGACTCGGGCTCTACATCTGCAACGAGCTCGTCAGCCGGATGGGCGGGCACATCTGGCTCGAGTCCAAGGCCGGGGAGGGATCGACCTTCCTGTTCGAGCTCCCCGCTGCGCCTTTCATCGCGACTGCCCGGCCGGCAGAGCTGGGGACGCGGCCGGAGAACGTGAGCTCCTGAGCAGAACTCACGAGCTCTCGGCGCTGGGACAAACTCAGGCGGACACCTCTCAGGGCTGGCGCCCCATGAGTTGGGCGATCAGGTCATTCTCCCAACCCACGAGTCGACGCCGCATCCTGGCAGGCGCCACACCGGCGAACGTAATCTCGGTGCGGCCCTGTGCGAACAGCAAGATGTCGGTGAGCACGTCGACTCTGGAGCCGTCACGAGCCGGGACGCTGATCAGGCCTCGAAACCCGGCCACGTGGTTCGCCAAATGAGGTGCCCGAAGCCTTCGAAACCAGCGAAGCCTTTGGCCAGGAGGAAGCTTCCTCGCGAAGAGACGTCCCAAGCAGCCAAGAGCGCCCGGCGGATACACCGATCGTTTCCAGTCGAGGTTCACCATCGCCACGGTCTTGAGAACTTGGGCATCGCTTTCGAAGTAGAAGCCGTGGCCGCGAAAGACGCTCTCGGCCGCGCCGGTCAAGACGAGGTCGGACTGCTTCGGGTGGTAGTTGGGGCACGAGGGCGTCGGTGACGAGAGCGTCGGCTTTTTCGGCCCGCCCTCCCACCCGGGCTGTGGACCAAAGAACGCTCGCCGGACTACAGTCGCCCGCGCGGCGCGCATGTCGGCGGCATTGAGCCTGATCTTCTCCCGGCCGGTGTCGCCCAGACCCGACACGCCGGTGCAGAGAACGATCAGTATTCCTCCGGCCGCTGTTGCTGCGCCTCTGCCGAGCCAGCCTCGGCGTTGTCTCAGCGCCGAGGCGGCGTCAAGCCGCGATTCGTTCCAGAATGACTTACCCCGCATTTCCTCGTCCTCTCCCCGTCTACCCGAGTCGGATCGAGTCTAGGAGGATCTGTTTCTTTGTCAACGGGACCACCAAGGCGTGCCTCGTGGCTCTCGGTCCGCTTGACACAACGGATTTCTCCCGCGGCGCCAATGCCGCGCTCGCGAGCGTCCTGACCCCGCTCGCGCGCGCGCGGGTCTCATCACGACTCGACTTCGTAAGAGGAAGAGAGCGGCCCTGCGGCGAAAGACCGCCCCCCTCGGAGGTGGAAGTGCGGGGACTGGCCCCCGCGTCGTAATGGCTTCCACCCTCATTCTATATCGGTGTACGATCCAGTTTCAAGCCGCCCGACGACCTGAGCAGGAAAAATCCTCGACTCGACGCAAACGCCTGATGCACGGCCCCCGAGATCGAAAGGCCGATTGTCAAACGGCTAAAGTAGGCCGTCTGCCGACGTAGCTCAGCTGGTAGAGCACTTCACTCGTAATGAAGGGGTCCCCGGTTCGAGTCCGGGCGTCGGCTTCGCTCTCCAGAGCGGTTTCCGGATGCTCGGCACTCGTCTCGCATATGGGTTCCGCGTACTCCTCGCGTACAGGAGTAACCTCGCGCGCCGCCGCTATCGTCTGTTCAGCGCTCGCGCGAACACCGTCGAACTCATCGAACACATGCGAGTAGG
>VAXH01000042.1 GCA_005883955.1 Actinomycetota bacterium
CGACGTAGTCGACCAGGAAGTCCCAGATCTCCTGCTGCCGTCCGGTGAGCACTGCGCCTCCTTCGTGGGATTACGAACGTATGTTCGCCAAAGGTAGCGCTCCGTTCGGACGCCGTCAAATCACCTGCGAAATTGCCGGTTGGTAAATCCTTCGTAATAAGCCGGGGAAGGACGGGGCGAACCGGGCCTAAGGGCTCCTCGACCGGGAAGAGCTCTTGGGGAGGAAAGCAACTGATTGAGGGGTGACTCAGAAATGAAGAAAAGCCTGATCCTCATCGCCCTCGCCGTTGGACTTGGGGTCGCCCACGCGCAGACGAGGTAACCAAAGATCCTCTCCCAATCCAGAAGAGCCGCCCAAACCGGGCGGCTCTTCCTTTCTCACTAAAGCCCACGCGCCGCTACCACCACTGCCCGGAAACGATCCTGGTAACAGATTTATGAACAAGGCCTTGCTGCGCTGCTAGGGCATCACTCGCGATGCCCTTTAAGAGGCTGAAGAGTGCGCTGCCAAGGCGTCGCTTGCGACGCCGACCATAAAGGCCGTGCCGACCTGTGCGGCACGGCCGCTAAACCCGGCTGAAGGAGACGAACGGTTCCGACCCAAAGACGCGAGTGCGCTGCCAAGGCGTCGCTTGCGACGCCGACCATAAAGGCCGTGCCGACCTGTGCGGCACGGCCGCTAAACCCGGCTGAAGGAGACGAACGGTTCCGACCCAAAGACGCGAGTGCGCTGGAGAGGACTTGAACCTCCACGGGGTGTTAACCCCACAAGGCCCTCAACCTTGCGCGTCTACCAATTCCGCCACCAGCGCGCGGGAGGATTCTAGCGACGGCGTTCAGGCGTCCGGCATTAGGGTTCAGCCGGATGCGGGCGCTCTGCGAAGAAGCTGTCGCCGCGGCGCTTGCCGGAGGTGCGTCGTACGCCGATGCGCGCGCGGTCGTTCGGCGTTCGCAGCTGGTTTCGACCAAGAACCGGCGCGTCGACCAGGTCGACGACGTCGAGAGCGAGGGGATCGGCGTGCGTGTCCTCATCGCCGGCGCCTGGGGTTTCGCCTGCGACCGCCGACTCGACCAGGGCGGAGCCCGGGAAGCGGCCGAGCGGGCGACCTCCTTCGCGAAGGCCGCGCCGGGCAAGCATGAGCGCGCGCTCGCGGCGGTCGAGCCGGTGCAGGGGGAGTACAGAACCCCCCGGGAGCAGGACCCGATCGAGGTCCCGCTCGGCGACAAGATCGCGCTCTGCCTCAGCGCGGAGGAGGCGATCGATAATGACGCGGTCAAGGTGACCACGGCCTTCGTGCGGGCGATGCGCGAGCAGAAGGTGCTCGTCTCGTCTGAGGGAACCGCGGTCGACCAGGATCTCGTCGAATGCGGGGGCGGGGTCGAAGCAACGGCGGCCGACGGCGAGATTTCGCAGATCCGGAGCTACCCGAGCCAGCACGGAGGCTCGAGCGCCGCCGCCGGCTGGGAGTACGTGCTCGAGCTCGGGCTCGAGCGTGAGGCTCCGCGGGTCGGCGAGCAAGCCGCTGCCCTGCTCGCCGCGCCGGTCTGCCCCGCTGCGACGACGACTGTCGTGCTCGACTCAGACCAGGTCGCGCTCCAGGTGCACGAGTCCACCGGCCACCCGACCGAGCTCGACCGAATCTATGGAACCGAGGCCGCGTACGCCGGCACGAGCTTCCTCCACGCGGGAGATCTCGGCTCACTGCGTTACGGCTCGGAGTTGATGAACATCACCGCCGACCCGACGACCCCCGGCGGTCTGGGAACGTTCGGCTACGACGACGAAGGGGTTCCCGCGGCGCGTGCTCCGATCGTCGAGGCCGGCGTCCTACGCGGCTTTCTGACCTCGCGGGAGACGGCCGCTCAGCTCGGCAGCGGAGGCGGCGGCTCGATGCGCGCAGACGGCTGGAGCCGGATGCCGCTCGTCCGGATGACCAACCTCCATCTCGAGCCGGGCGAGGGCACCCTCGACGACGTGTTCGCCGACGTCGACGACGGTATCTACCTCGAGACGAACAAGTCCTGGTCGATCGACGACAAGCGTCTCAACTTTCAGTTCGGGACGCAGGTCGCCTGGGAGATCAAGAGCGGCAAGCGAGGCCGGATGCTGCGTGACGCGACCTACACCGGCGTGACCCCGGTCTTCTGGGGCTCGCTCGACGCCGTCGGCGGTCCCGATACGTGGGTCCTTTACGGCCTGACCAACTGCGGGAAGGGCCAGCCCGGCCAGCACGCGCACGTCAGCCACGGCGCCGCCCCGGCACGATTTCGCAACGTCCAGGTCGGCGTGGCGCCCTCGTGACCGACGCGATCGACCTCGCCCAGCGCGCTGTCGGCGCGGCCGAGGGCGACGGAGTCGAAGCGGTCGTCCAGGCCGAGCGCTCGGGCTTCGCGCGCTTTGCGGGCTCGGAGGTACACCAGCCGACTTTGATCGAGAATGTCAGCGTCTTCCTTCGCGTCATTCGCGGGAAGCGTGTCGGCGCGGCCGCCGCCAACCGGGTCGACGACGAGGGTCTCCGCGAGCTCGCGCTGCGGGCCGGCGAGGCCGCCGAAGCGTCGCCGGAAGATCCCGATCTGCCTGCACTGGCAGGGGCCTCCGCGCTCCCCGAAGTGAACGGCAACGACGAGGAGACGGCCGCCCTCGGGCCCGCCGACCAGGCGCGGCTCGCCGCCGACGCGATCGCGGGCGCCGGCGAGATGCCGGTGTACGGCTTCTTCACGAGCGGCACGACAACCGTCGCGGTCGTCACGTCGGCGGGATTCGCCGGCGAGCAGACAAGCACCGACACGCTCACGCTCGCCCTCGCCGCAACCGACGGGGCCTCGGGCTATGCGGAGCAGACCTCATGGGCGGTTCGGGAGGTCGATCCCGCCGGGGTCGCACGCGAGGCAGTCGAGCTCGCGGGGCGAACAGCGAACGCAGACGAGCTTCCCCCGGGCGCGTACCGCGCCGTGCTCGGGCCCTACGCAGTCGGCGAACTGCTGCAGTACTTCGCCTACGACGCCTTTAGCGGCCTCGCGTTGCTCGAGGAGCGGAGTTACCTCGGCGGCAAGCTCGGTGAGCGCCATTTCGACGAAAAGGTCTCGATCGCCGACGACGCGCTCGACCCGCGCGGCCTTCCCAAGGGATTCGATTTCGAGGGCATCCCCAAACAGCGTGTCCCGCTGGTCGAGAACGGCGTCCTGCGCGGCGCGGTTTGGGACTCGGCCAGCGCGGCGCGGGCAGGCGGCTCGCAGGCCGCAACCGGCCACGCCCCCCCGCCGGCCATGCGCCGCTGGGGGCCGCTTCCCTTCGCGCTCTCGCTTGCCGGCGGCGAGGCCGAGTCGGTCGACGAGCTGGTCGAGCTCGTCGGGGACGGCATCTACATCACCCGCCTCCATTACCTCGGCATCGTCGAGCCTCGCCAGGGAATCCTGACGGGCATGACCCGCGACGGGACCTTCCGCATCCGCGACGGCAGGCTGGCCGAGCCGCTCGTCAACCTCCGCTTCACCGTCGCCGTGCCGGACGTGCTCGCCGACGTGCCCGGCCTCACCCGTGAGACGACGCTCACGAACGAGGCCGCCTTCTACGACGAGCGCTTCGCCTACGGCGCCCTGGTGCCGGCGATCGCGACCGCGCGCTTCGGCGTGACCGGAAACGGAGGCCCGCCCGGGATCTAGGAGGGCTTACTTGAGCTGGTGGAAAAGCGCGATCGTGTTCGCGAAGAACAGGACCGCGACGACGACGGTCAGGCGAGTCAAGTTCCGCTCGACGATGTGCGTGCCGCCCTGGGAAGCGGGCGTGAAGCCCATGCCGCCGAAGCCGGTGTCGCGCCCGGAATGCATCAGGATCAGCCCGACGAGGGCGATCGAGAGGATGACGTGAATGACCGCGAGGACCTGCAACATCGCCGGGCCAGGATAGCCGACGTCTTGTTCGTCTACCGGCCGGCGGCCTCGACGATCGCCTCGACCAACTGCGAGGCGATCCGGTCCTTCGTCACGTAACCGGACGCACCGGCGTCGCGCGCCCGGTCGACGTCGGCGGCAGCGTTCGACCCCGTCAGCATCAGCACGCAGGCGCCCGGTCGCGCCTCGCGGATCCGCCGGGTCGCCTCGACTCCGTCCATCACCGGCATGCTGATGTCCATCAAGACGACATCCGGGTCGAGGTCCAGCGTCAACTCGAGCGCCTCCGCCCCGTTGCGCGCGCGGCCGACGACCTCGATGCTGCTCTCACCCGCAAGGATCGCCTCGAGCGCCTCCGCGAACAGCCGGTGGTCGTCCGCGATCAGGACGCGGATCGCATTTTCGAGTTTTGCAGCGGCGCTGTTCATCGGTCCTTAAACGGAAATGTGCGCAGCTAGGCTTCGTTCGTGCAAGCCGGAGACCCGCGCGAGCGGATCCAAAAACTACTGGTCACCGGCGACAATCGGCTCAAGCAGGGAGTCGATCCCGCCAAGGTACGAGAGAGCTACGAGCAGGCTCTTGCGGTCGCCCGAGAGGCCGGGCTCGAAGATGCGATCAGGCCGCTGGTCGAGATCCGGCTTGCTGATCTCGAGCGGCCTCCAGGATCGACTCCACCCGCCGCGCCTGCTCGTTGACGTCGTGCCGCTCGGCGGCGGCGCGCGCCTCGGCGTTGGGGCGCGGCAGCTGTGCGGCCTCGCGGAGGGCCTCGGCGATCGCCTGCTCGTCGAGCGGGTCGACGAGGATTCCGGCTTGCGGCGGTACGAACTCGGGTGGACCGCCGACCTTCGTCCCGACGACCGAGCGGCCGCAGGCCATCCCCTCGAGCAGCGCTTGGCCGAAGGGCTCGACGAGGCTTGGCTGGCAGACGACGTGGGACTCGGCGATCAGCCCGGGAACACGGTCGTAGGCGACGGCCCCGAGCAGGCGCACTTCGTTGCGCCTCTCGAGCTCGGCGCGTAGCGGCCCGTTGCCGGCGAAGGTCAGCGTGCCCTCGCCGAGGCGCTCGAACGCGCGAGCCAGTCGGACGACGTTCTTGCGCTCGGTCAGCGAGCCGACGCAGAGGAAGGCCGGCGGGCCGGCAGGGGGCGGCGAGGGACGGAAGCGTTCGAGGTCGACGCCGCTGTCGACGACCTGCGTCTTGCCGCGCGCGGCCGGGACCTTTTCCTCCAGCTCCCGCCGCAGGTAGTCGGAGACGGCGATCACGGCGCTGGCCCGCCGCACGACCGCGCTGGTCGCCGCGCGGACGCCCGGAATCGTGCCGATGTTGGCGACGTCCTGACCATGCGCCGTCACGACCAGCGGCGCACGTGAGGCGAGCCCGGCGAGCAGCCCGGTCGGGACGAGGAAATGCGCGTAGACGACGTCGGGGCGGAGTCGGCGGGCGGCGAAGATCGAGCGACTTGCCAGCCGGACATACTTGGGCTTGCCGCCCTGACGGGTGGTCAGCACGGCGCGCTCGATCGTATGACCGCGGGCCGTGAGCGCCTGCTCCAGGCCGCGCACGAACACGCCGTAGTCGGGCTCGGAGGCGCCCGGGTACATCTGCGAGACGAGCAGGATGCGCACGCGCCGCCAGTTTCACGGTTCCGGCGCGAAGACGTCACCCACGCGTGCGGAGTTCGGCGTTATCGTCGCCCTCGAGGGCGGAGGGCAGCACCCCGCCCTTTAATGGGTGGGGGGTT
>VAXH01000082.1 GCA_005883955.1 Actinomycetota bacterium
GGGCGGACTGTGATCAACATCAGCGGCGGTTTCCCGGGCTTCGACGCCCTGCTCGAGCAGGGCGTCGATCGCGCGCTGCGCCGGGGCGCGATCGTCGTGGCGTCGGTCGGCAACGACCGCGACCGCGGCAACCCCAGCTTCGTGCCGGCGAGCCTGCCGCATGTCCTCACGGTAGGAGCGACCGACCAGAACGACCACTTCGCATTCTTCTCGAACCGCTCGAGCGCACTCGATCTCGCCGCGCCCGGCGTTGCAATCCCGGTCGCTGTCCCGACCATCTACGACGCGAGCGGCTACGCGAGCTTCGACGGCACCAGCTTCTCGGCGCCTCTCGTCGCCGGCGCCGCCGCCTGGGTCTGGACCGTCCGGCCCCAGCTCGATCCGACGCAGCTCGAGGACGTCATGCGCAACTCGGCGCGCGACGTGGGTCCGAAGGGCTGGGACCCCGATACGGGCTTCGGCATCCTTTCGATCCCGGAGGCGCTCGCCGTGAAGATTCCGGCGAAGGACCCGCAGGAGCCGAACGACGACGTCAACCTCGTGCGCCCGCACGCGATTACCGCGAGCGGAAGCCGGCTCAGCACGCCTGCCCGCCTGCAGGCACGGCTGGACGTGACCGAGGATCCGGAGGACGTCTACCGGGTCTGGGTGCCGGCGCACGACCGTATCTCCGCCAGCACGCACAGCGCTGCGAACGTCAACGTCGCGCTCTGGGGGCCGAAGACCAAGACGGTGTATGAGCGGGGCAGCGCGCTGAAGCGCGACCTGCTCGCCTTCAGCGAGCGTTCCGGCAGCCGCCCCGACGCCGTCAGCGGCCGGAATACGACCCGCGTCGGCGCCTTCTACTACGTGGACGCGTTCCTCGCCAAGCGGGTCGCCAAGGCCTCGTACTCGCTCAGGGTCTCCGTCTCTCGACGGTAGCCGCGGTCCACTCGACCGACGCCTCCAGTCGAACGGAGGGCTTGCGAACACGAACTCGGGCGGCCTCGAGCTCGAAGCCGTCGACCAGCGCATCGGCGACCGCGGCAGCCATGGCCTCGAGCAGCTGAAACTGCCGGCCTGCCGAGACCTCCTGCACACAGCTGACGACGTCGCGGTAGTCCACCGTCGCCTCGAGGCGGTCTGAGGTCGCCGCGTCGGGGACCTCGAGCCAAAGGTCGTAGAGGAACGGCTGCGGCCGACGGCGCTCCTCCTCTTCAACCCCGTGCGCACCCGCGACCTCGAGCCCGTAGAGCTCCACCGTCACGGTCACCGCGCCACGATAGCCCGGGCCGCCGTCAGCGCCTCGACGTGCTCGTATACGTCATGGGCGCGGAAGATCGACGCGCCGCGCTCGTAAGCGAGGACCGCCGCTCCGACACTCGCGGCCGTGGTTCCGGTCTTCGCTTCGGGGTCACCCATGATCTTGCCGAGCGAGCTCTTGCGGGAGATTCCGACGAGAAGCGGGCGCCCGAGCGCCGTCAGCTCGTCGAGCCGGCGCAGGAGCTCGAAGTTGTGCTCGACCGTCTTCCCGAAGCCGATGCCCGGATCGAGGCAGATCGACTCTTCACGGATCCCCTGGGAGACCGCAAAGGTGAGCCGTTCGTCGAGAACCCGGACGACCTCGGCGACAACGTCCTCGTAATGCGGGTCGGCCTGCATCGTCCTCGGCTCGCCCTGCATGTGCATCAGGCAAAGGTAGGCGTCGTACTCGGCGACGACGCCTGCGAGCTCGGGGTCACCGCGCAGGGCGGTGACGTCGTTCACCAGCTCGGCTCCGAGCTCGAGAGCCTGCGCGGCCACCTCCGCCTTCGCGGTGTCGATCGAGACCGGAAGCCCCTGGAGCGCCTCTAGGACCGGCACCACGCGGCGCAGTTCTTCGTCGGTCGAGACGGGCTCGGCGCCCGGCCGCGTCGACTCGCCGCCGACGTCGACGATGGCTGCGCCCTCGGCGAGCAGCCGTCTCGCGGTGGCCGCCGCGTCGGCCGGATCGAAGTTGACGCCGCCGTCCGAGAACGAGTCGGGGGTGACGTTGACGACGCCCATCACGGACGGGCGCGGAAATCGGTGCTCGAGGGGCGGTTTCACGATTGGGAGCCTAGTGGCCCGCCCCTGGATAGATTGGCTGTATGGGGCAAATCGAGGCACGTCGCCGCGCGGCGTGGCGATTCGTACGCGCGGTCGTCCGCTCGCAGGCAGGCGGCGTCATCGGCGCGGTCCTTTCCGGACTGCTCTGGCAGACCGGCGCGATCTCGGCGCCGCTGATCGTCAGCTACACGATCGACAACGGCATCGTGCCGCGCAACCGCCACACACTCGTGCTCTGGCTGCTCGCGCTGCTCGGAGTCGGACTGCTCGAGGTCGTCGCGGGCGGGCTGCGTCACATCTACGCGATCCGCAACCGGTCCGCAACCGACGCACGGGTTCGCGACGCGATCTTCGCGCACGCGCTCCGGCTCGATGCCTCGTACCACGACCGCGTCGGCCCGGGCGAGCTGATGAGCCGCGCCTCCTCGGATTCGGAACACGTCGCGCGGATGATGGACGCGATCGGCCACACGATCGGCTACGCGCTCACCGTCGTCGCGGTCTCGGTCGTGATGCTCGTGGTCGATGCGAGGCTCGCTCTGCTCGTGCTGTTGCCGCTTCCGTTCGTCAGCGTCGTTGCCTGGATGTACTCCCGACGCTACGACGAGCGCACGCGGCGGCTCCAGGAAGCCTGGGCGAGCGCTGCGACCTTGGTCGAGGAATCGGTCAGCGGCATCCGTGTCGTCAAGGGCCTCGGCGCCGGCGGCGCGCTCTCTGGCCGTTTTCGGACGCGCAGCGACCAGATCGTCGGGCGGGCACTCGACGTGGCGCGGCTCGACGCCGTCTTCAATCCGGCGCTCGAGGTGCTGCCGCTGATCGGGATCGCGGCGGTGCTGTGGGTCGGCGGCAGGCAGGTGATTTCCGGCGGCCTCAGCCTCGGCCTGTTCGTGGCCTTCAACGCCTACGTCGTCATGCTTGTCTGGCCGCTGCGAGTGCTCGGGCAGCGGGTGTCGACCCTGCAGAAGGCACTCGCCGCGAGCGCGCGGATCACCGAAGTGCTGGAGACCGAGCCCCGACTGCGTGAGCAGCGCCATCCGCAGGAGCTCGAGCGACCCGTCCGCGGCGAGGTGCGGTTGGAGAGCGTGCGCTTCGGCCACGAAGGTAACCGGCCGGTGCTCGACGGGCTCGAGCTGGAGCTGCGCGCGGGCGAGTCGGTCGCGCTCGTCGGCGCAACGGGCTCCGGCAAGAGCACGGTCGCCGGGCTGCTCGCCCGCCTCTACGATCCGGACGGCGGCCGCGTTCTACTGGACGGCCATGACGTGCGGGAGCTCCGGCTCGCCCACGTCCGGCAGGCGGTCGCGCTCGTCTTCGAGGAAACCTTCCTCTTCACGGAGAGCGTTCGCGAGAACATCCGCTTCGGACGCCCTGACGCGGACGACGAGTCGGTTGCTCGCGCCGCCGCTCTCGCCGGTGCGGGGGAGTTCATCGCGGCGCTGCCGGACGGGTACGAGACGGTGCTCGGCGAGCGGGGGTTCTCCCTGTCGGGCGGACAGCGCCAGCGGATCGCGATCGCGCGTGCGATCCTCGCGGATCCGGCGGTCCTCGTCCTCGACGATGCGACCTCTGCCGTCGATGCGACCAGGGAGCACGAGATCCGCGCCGCCTTGGCGAAGGTGATGCGCGGCCGGACGACCCTCGTGATCGCGCACCGGCCGGCGACGATCGCGCTGGCCGACCGCGTCGCGGTGCTCGAGAACGGGCGGATCACGGAGGAAGGAACCCACTCGGAGCTGGTCGGCCGGTCGGCGCGCTACCGCGAGCTGCTGGCGCTCGAGACCGAGGCGGCGTGAAGGCGTCGACTCGGCCACGTCGCCTGGAGGCGGCGCGGGCTTGGCCCGCCCGGCCGCTGGAGGCCGGGTGAACGAGCGAGCTTCGTTGCGTGAGATCTGGCGCGAGACGCGCGGGCTGATCCGGCCGCTCCGGGGCCGCTACCTCGGCGCCGCGGCGGCCGTGATCGGCTCGACCCTGATCACACTGGCCGGCCCCGCGCTCGTCCGCTACGCGGTCGACTCGGGGATCTCGAAGGACGCGCGCGGGCCGCTCGATGCGGCTGCGATTGCCTTCCTCTGCCTCGCCGCGGCAAAGCCGTTCGTCGTTCGCGCCCAGACCCTGCTTGCGGCGGGCGCCGGCGAGCGCTTCCTCGGTTCCCTGCGGACGGCGGCGTTCGACAAGCTGCAGGCGCTACCGCTCGGCTTCTTCGAGCGCGAGCGCGCAGGCGTACTGCTCTCACGGCTGACCTCGGACGTCCAGTCGCTGACCGAGTTCATCCGCGAAGCACTGATCGAGGTCGTCGGCAGCGGCCTTCAGATCGCGCTGACCGTGGTGGCGCTGGTCATCCTCTCGCCGACGCTCGCGGCCGTCTCGCTGATTGCGTTGCCGATCCTGATTGCCTCGAGCTGGACGTTCCACCACAGCGCGGGACGCGTCTACCACGCGATCCGCGACCGGGTCGCCGAGACGCTCACAGTCCTGCAGGAAGGGCTCGCGGGCGTTCGCGTCGTGCAAGCGTTCCGCCGAGAGCGGCGGACAATTGAGGCCTACAACCCCCGCAGCCAGGCGCAGATCCATGCCTGGCGCCGTGCCTCATTCGTGAACATCCGCCTCTTCACGATGATCCCGCTCGCCCAGACGGCGGCGCTGCTGGCCGTGCTGCTCGTCGCGGCGTCGATGTATCGCCACGGATCGATCTCGAAGGGGACGATCGCCGCCTACGTCCTCTACTTGGTGCAACTCTTCGACCCGGTCGCCCGCTTCAGCGAGTGGCTCGGCGAGTTCCGGCAGGGCCTCGCCGCGCTCGGCAAGATCGTCGGACTGCTGCAGACGCCGAACGCGATCGTCGAACGCGACGGGGCGGTCGAGCTTCCGAATAGCGGAACGCTCGCGCTGCGCGACGTCACCTTCGGCTACGACGGGGAGCGGCCCGTCGTCCACGGCGTGACGGTCGAGCTCGAGGCGGGCGAGCACGTCGCGCTGGTCGGCGCGACCGGGGCGGGCAAGTCGACGCTCGCGAAGCTGCTGACGCGGCAGTACGACCCACAGAGCGGCGAGATCACATTCGGGGGCGTCGACCTGCGACAGGCGAAGCTCGATTCACTGCACCGGCGGATCGTGATGCTCCCCCAGGAGGGCCACCTCTTCAGCGGCACGATTTCCGACAACGTGCGTCTGGCCGACCCGGACGCATCCGACGAGCAGGTCGTTCACGCCTTGAGGCGAATCGGGGCCCTCGAGCGTTTCGAGTCGCTCCCCAAGGGGCTGCAAACCGACGTTCAGACACGCGGCTTGCGACTGTCAGCAGGCGAGCGCCAGCTCGTTGGAATCGCCCGCGTCGCGCTCGCCGATCCGGCCGTGATCGTGCTCGACGAGGCGACCTCGAGCCTCGACCCGGCGACCGAGGCCGCTGTCGAGCGTGCGCTCGCGGCCGTCGCCGCGGGCCGGACGGTCGTCACGATCGCGCACCGCCTCTCGACGGCCGAGCGGGCCGACCGCGTCGTCGTCATGGAGCACGGCCGCGCCGTCGAGGTTGCATCGCACGACGAGCTGGTCGAGCAGGGCGAGCGCTATGCGAAGCTGTGGGCGTCGTGGCAGGCCGGTCTCGAGCTCACGGCCTGACCGCCGTCAGATAAGCCTCGCCCATCCGCCAGACGCCGCCGCCCCTCTCGACGAGCGGCCGCAGGTGCGTGGCGAATCGCTCGCGTTCCTCCGGCGTCAGCGCCTGCTCCATCGCCTGGGCGATGGTCGGGATCTTCGGATTTCCGGCGCTGTTCAGGAACGCGGGCCAGGGCTTCGGATCCGTCGGCCTGATCTCAGCGTGGTAGTCGAGGTCGATCGGGAAGAAGCCGGCGCCTTCGGCAAAGCGGACGAGATCGCGCTCGTCGAAGTCGAGCATCGGATCCGACGGCGGCTGGATCGCCTCGTAGACCGCCTCCACACGGTCGGCAAGGTCGTGGAGCCCGTTGCCCGGATAGCCCCAGAAGCCCTGCCTGCGCTCATCCATGCCGAAGCTGTTGATCGGCTCGAACAGCGAGATGCGGCCGCCGGGCTCGAGCACGCGGAAGAACTCGCGGAACGCGCGCTCCTTCTCGTAAACGTAGATCAGCACCGAGCGGGTCGTGACGACGTCGGCGCTCGCGTCCGCCACGCCGGCGAGCTCGTCAGCCGGCGCCTCTACGAAGCTGCAGCGGTCGGAGACGCCGAGCGCGTCCGCCGCCTCGCGGCAGAACTCGAGCAGGTCGACCGAGATGTCGGAGAAGATGACGTGCCCTGCGCCACGCTGCAGCGCGCCGAACCCGATCAACCCCTCGCCGCAGCCGATGTCGAGCAGGATCTCACCCGCGGCGAGACCGGCCCGGTCGAGCAGCTTGTCCCGCCGGCGCCCGAGCTTCTCCAGCATCTCGCGCCGAACCTCGGGATCGCCGCCGTGGCGGTGCTCCGCCAGCCACTCTGCCCAGATGTCGCGGTCGCGAGCGGGGCTGTTCATCGCCACCCAGGCTAGCGAGCCCCGACGGACAGGTCCGTGCACCAGGTGCGCGGTCAGGTCCGCGTACCGGGTCCACAGACGGGGCCGGATTGGTCGCGGGCGACGAACAAGACTGCACCGACATTCGTACGCCTCCATCGGTACCGACCATCGTGGCGATAGGTTCGTTCGGTGGGTCGTATTCCGCGCCTTCAGTTTCCGGGAGCGCACTATCACGTGACGATGCGTGGAAACGGAAAGCAGCGGGTGTTTCTGGACGATTGGGATTTCACGTGGCTCGTCGAGCAGCTTGGTGAGACGGTCACGCGTTACGAGTGGATCTGCTTCGGCTATTGCGTTCTGGGCAATCACTTCCACGCCTGTGTCGCTACGCCGAAACCAAACCTCGCGCAGGGGATGCACCTTCTTAACGGCTCGTACGCACGGCGATTCAACCGCCGCTACGACCGCAGTGGGCACGTGTTCCAAGGGCCCTATCGCAGCCGGCTGATCGAGGACGACCGCCAGCTACTGGCGGTCAGCCGATACATCGCGCTGAACCCCGTTCGTGCCGGACTCTGCGCGCGCCCCGAGTTGTGGCCATGGTCGAGCTACCGCGCAACGATCGGACTGGAAGAAGCGCCTCCTTGGCTTGCAGTTGGCGCAATTCTGGCACTGTGCGATCAGGACCCAAGCGTCGCCACAATCGAATACCGGCGGCTGGTCGAGGCAGACCGACGCACCTATCTCGAGACGCTCTCGTCTCCTCGTCCACGGACCAGGTGCACGGACACGTCCGTGCACCAGCTACGCGGACAGGTCCGTGGACCTGGTCCAGCGGTCGGCGAGAGTTAGCTAGCCCTTGGCGCCCTCAGGCGGGGGCGGCTGCATCGTCGCGCCGGGGAGTGGGAAGGGGCGCGGCTTCGGCTTCGGCAGGCGCTTCGGCTCCTCGGCCGGCGTCTCGGCCTCCGGCTGCTCGTCCTCGGCGAAGACATCCTCCTCGGACGCGCCGGCCAGGAGGCGCTCGAACTGATCCTTGTCGATCGTCTCGCGCTCGATCAGGATCCCTGAAATCTTGTGCAGCTCGGCCATGTGCTCCTTGAGCACGGTGATGGCGAGCTCATGCGCCTCCTCGATCACGCGCTTGATCTCGTCGTCGATCTCCCGGGCGATCTCCTCGGAGTAATCCGGTTCGGCGCCCATCTCACGGCCGAGGAACGGCATGTCGTGATTGCGGCCGAGCACGCGCGGGCCGAGCTTGTCGCTCATCCCGTAGCGCATGATCATCTGCTTCGAGATCGACGTGACCTTCTCGAGGTCGTTCGCGGCGCCGGTCGTCACCTCGTGGAAGACGAGCTCCTCTGCGGCGCGGCCGCCGAGGGTCATCGCCAGCTGCTCCATCAGCGCGGTCTTGGTCGTCAGGTAGCGGTCCTCGCGCGGCAGCGAGATCGTGTAGCCGAGGGCCTGGCCGCGGCTGATGACCGAGATCTTGTGCACCTCGTCGGTGTGCTCGAGGTAGTGGCCGACGAGGGCATGGCCGAGCTCGTGGTAGGCGGTGATCTTCCGCTCCTCCTCGGAGAGTAGGCGCGTCTTCTTCTCCGGCCCGGCGATCACGCGCATGATCCCTTCCTCGAGCTCCTCCTGCTGGATCACCTTCTTGCCGCGGCGGGCGGCGAGCAGAGCGGCTTCGTTGACGAGATTGGCAAGGTCGGCGCCGGTGAAGCCGGGCGTGCCGGCGGCGAGCGTGTCGAGATCGATCTCGGGCGCGATCGGCTTGCCCTTTGCGTGAACCTCGAGGATCTTCCGGCGGCCGATCCGGTCGGGCCGGTCGACCACGATCTGGCGGTCGAAGCGACCGGGGCGAAGCAGCGCCGGGTCGAGGATGTCCGGCCGGTTCGTGGCCGCGATCAAGATGATGTTGTCCTTCAGCTCAAACCCGTCCATCTCGACGAGGAGCTGGTTCAGGGTCTGCTCGCGCTCGTCGTGGCCCCCGCCGAGGCCGGCGCCGCGATGGCGGCCGACGGCATCGATCTCGTCCATGAAGACGATGCAGGGAGCGGCCTGCTTCGCCTGCTCGAAGAGGTCGCGGACGCGCGAGGCGCCGACGCCGACGAACATCTCGACGAAGTCGGAGCCTGAGATCGAGAAGAACGGCACGCCCGCTTCGCCGGCGACGGCACGCGCGAGCAGCGTCTTACCGGTTCCGGGCGGCCCGTAGAGCAGCACGCCCTTGGGAATCCGCGCCCCGAGCGCCTGGAACTTCTTCGGGTTCTCGAGGAACTCCTTGATCTCGTGCAGCTCCTCGACGGCCTCGTCCACGCCGGCGACGTCCTTGAAGCCGATCTTCGGCGAGTCCGGCGCCATCCGCTTGGCGCGGCTCTTTCCGAAGCTCATCACCTTCGAGCCGCCGCCCTGAACCTGGTTCATCAGGAAGATCCAGAAGGCGAACAGCAAGACGAACGGCAGCAGCGAGGTCAGGAAGCCGATCCAGGACCAGTTGCCGGTGCCCTTCGAGTCGTATTCGATGTGGTTCTTGTCGAGCGCCGTCTCGATCGCCGGCACCGATTGGTCGGCCGGGTAGTGGACGGAGTACTTCTTCCCGTCGGTGAGCTTGCCGCTGATCTGCCGCTTGCTCGGGTTGAATTCCGCGCTGGCGATCTTGCCGTCGGGGATGTCCTGGCGGAATTCCGAGTAGGTGACCTTCGCCGCGCTCTTCCCGTGCGGGATCAGCGTCTGGCTCGCCAGGTAGACGAGCAGCACGATGACGAACAGGGGGAAGAGTGCGCTGCGGAAGAAGCGGTTCACGAAACCTCTATCGGCAGGGTACCAGGGTGCATGAGCGCTACCAATCGCCCGGTTTGGGCGGTTTGCTCTCGTCTAACGGCTACTAAAGGCCTTCGGGCAGGGCGTCGTCGCTGAGCACGGCGACGTAGGGGAGGTTGCGGTAGCGCTCCCCGAAATCCAGCCCGTAGCCGATCACAAACCGGTTCGGAATCTCGAAGCCGACGTAACGGACGGGAACCTCGATCTCGCGGCGGTCGGGCTTCGTCAGCAGCGCGCAGACCTCCAGGGTCGCGGGCTCCCGGGACTCGAGGTTGCGCATCAGGTAGGAAAGAGTCAGGCCGGAGTCGATGATGTCCTCGACGACGAGGACATGCCGCCCCTCGATGTTGATGTCCAGGTCCTTCAAGATCCGGACGACGCCGGACGAGTCCGTCGAGGCGCCGTAGCTCGAGATCGCCATGAAATCGACCTCGCACGGGATCGTGAGCTTGCGCATCAGGTCGGCCATGAAGAAGACGGCCCCCTTGAGGACGCCGATCAGGAGCAGGTCGCGGCCCGCGTAGTCGACGGAGATCTCGGCGCCGAGCTCGGCTATCCGGGCGCTCAGCGCCTCCTTGTCGATCAGAACTTCGCCGACCGCCGACTCGAGCTCAGTCTGCATTCCGCCTCGCCTTCGGCTCGCTCTCACGGGGGAAACCATGTTTCGCCCGTGAGCCCCCTTCTTCAGGGACCGCGTCGGGATACTCGGCGCCTTCCGTGGCGTCGTCGCGAACCCGAACGGCGTGCACGCCGTCGGCCTCGATGATTCCGGGAACTGCGATCACTTCCCGGCCGCGGACCACGAGGGGCCAGGCCTCGCGCTCCGAGCGGGGGATCTTGGCGTCGACGAACACGTCTTGGATCTTCTTGCGCCGGCCGGCAAGCCTGTCGCCCGGCCTCCAGCCTCGTACCTTAAGGCCTACGAGCTCGGACTCGATCATCCACCCGCCCCAGTGAACCCGTCCCTCGAGCGTCACGGGGCCGTGCTCCAACCAGGCGCGGTCGTACTCGCGGACGAGCTGGACGCCGTCGCCGAGATCGAGCCGCTTCGAGCCCACCGGCGACGCGATCAACTCGGCAAGGGCAGGCGGCAGCGTCGGCCGCTGATCGAGGGCGCGCAGGAGATTTTCGTCGGCCGCAGGGTGAATCTCCCGCAGGAGCGGCAGGATCCGCTCGCGGATCAGGCCGCGCGTCGTGTCGCGGTTGGTGCTGTCCGCGCGGTACTCGAACCCGTGGGCTCGGCAGTAGGCCACCGTCTCGTCGCGCCAGACCGGCAGCAGCGGGCGGACGACGCCGTCCTCGCGCTTGGGCTTGATACCGGTCGGGCGGCCGCTCGTCACCAGCCGGTAGAGAACCGTCTCGACCTGGTCGGAGGCGGTGTGGCCGGTCGCGCGGAGCCGATCGGTCGCGAAGCTGTACCGGATCGCCCTCAGCTCCTCCTCCTTCGTTCCACCACGGCCGTCGACGATCTCAGCCCCCATCAGCTCACGGCAGAAATTGGCATCTTCGTCGGCTTCCTCTCCGCGCAGCCCGTGGTTGACGTGAAGGGTGGAAACGCGGTAGCCGAGCTCGCGCAGGACGTGCCAGGCGCACGTCGAGTCGGCGCCGCCGGACACGAGCACGGTCACCTCGCCGCCGGGCGGGATCAGCTCGAGTCGACGGACGTGAGCTTGGACACGCGAGAGCAGATCTGCCATCTAAGAAATTGTGGCAGCGCGCGACGCGTGTCGCAGCTAAACGGCTAGAGCAGAGGCAAGACGTCGCAGCCGCGCCTGGCGAGGCCGGGCTCGGCCTTCAGGAGCACGTCGTGGGCGAAGTTCGCGAGACCGTAGGCCTGGAGGATGTGGTCGCTCGCGTCTCGGTGCTTCGCACGCTGTTCCATCGCCTTGCCGTAGGCGGTGAACATCGCCATCAGCAGTGTGCGCGTCTGCACGAGCGACGGATCCGTGGGGCTGGTCGCGCCCACGATCTTCGCCGCGCGGGCCGCCTCAGCCGCCACGTCGGCGGGCGCGGCATCGCCGTCGAGGTACTGCTGACCCCAAAGATCGACCGCGTCTACATTCGTCTTGGCCCCGTCAATGAATGCGCGATCGGTCACCGAGCAGGTGTGGGAGACCGGACCGGCCGTCTTGGCTCGGCTCGACGTTGCGTACGTCAAGGCAATCGCTGAAGCCAGGAGCAACCCCAGCCCGTAGAGGGCGAATCGCCGCATCGACTCCATCATCGGAGTCGTGCGGGCGCCACGCCTCCCTCATTTGGTGGTTCACCACCGGTCAACCATCACGACGGAGCGGCATTCGCCCCGGGCGACGCGCCGACTGCTTCGGCGGTGGCCCCGGTGGCAGCAGCCGGCGTCCCGCATACGAGGCGAGCTCCATCGCCAGCCAGCGCCCGATCCAGACGCCGAACGCGACGTAGGCCAATCGCGGGGCCATCAGAAGATCAGACTCCGGTACGAGATCGTGTGCCGCATCCCGACCGCTTCGTAGACCCGGATCGCGACCGCATTGTCGCGGCGGACGAACAGACAGACGGTCGGTGTGCGGGCGAGCAACAGGCGGCAGAGGTCGCGCAACCCGCGCTGGGCATAGCCGCGCCCTCGCACCTCCGGGTCGACCCAGACTTGTTGCAGCTGGACCGCGCACGGGGTCCAGGCCGAGGCTTCGGCCTTGAACAGGATCGTCCCGCCCTCGGCCCAGAGCCATGAGCGCCCCTCGTCGATCTGGGCGCGCGTTCGCCACCGGAACCCCTCGGGATCCCGCTCGAGCGGATCGATCCCGATCTCCTCTTGATGCGCCGCCGCACACGCGGGCAGCAGTACCTCGAAGTCGTCCGGGAGGGCCGCACGCAACCCGGTCTCCCCCGGCTCGGGAGCCTCTTCCAGGACGTAGACGGGCTGACCCGGCCGATCCTCGCGCGGCGGGGGCAGCCGCGACGAGGCGGCGGCCCAGAGCTCGGACACCGCTCCCTCCTCGCCGATGATCATTCGCGCACGCCAGTCGTCCGCGAGCTCGGCGAAGGCGCCGCACCCCTCTCCTGACGGCACGAGGTTCGCGCCCGCGTGGCAAAGCGCGGTCAGACGGCCGTTCCGGGCCAGAGCGCTGAAGCGGCCAAGCCCGCGGCGGGCGATGTCCTCGAGAAAGACACGCTCGACCGGATCCTGGGCGCAGAACATCAGGATCTCGTCGAGCTCCGGCTCCCTGAGTTTTGCGGCCACCGCAAAACTCTAGATCCCACGAGCGAACTTCCCCAGGTGAAAGCCATAGGCTTTCGCCCGTGCCGATTCACGTTCGCGCCGAGCCCGGCGACTACGCGGAGGCCTGCCTGCTGCCGGGGGATCCGCTCCGTGCCCAGTACATCGCCGAGACGTATCTCGACAATCCCGTTCAGCGCAACAGCGAGCGCGGCATGCTCGGCTACACGGGTGAGTTCGAGGGCCGGCCGGTCTCCGTGCAGGCGACCGGCATGGGCTGTCCGTCGGCCGCGATCGTGGCCGAGGAGCTGGTGCAGCTGGGTGTCAAGCGGCTGCTCCGCGTCGGCACCTGCGGGGGCCTGCAGCCGGACCTCGAGCTCGGCGACCTGATCGTCGCCGTCTCGGCGGTCGCCGCAGACGCCACCGCGCAGCATCTCGTCGGCGGTGAGCCGCACACGCCGACCTCCGACTGGGAGCTCGTTCACGGGGCCGTCCATTACGCCAAGGAGCTCGGCCAGCCGCTCCGTGTGGGGCCGATCGTCTCGAGCGACCTCTTCTACAACCCCGACGGCGAGCAGTACGCTCGCTGGTCGTCCCGCGGCATCCTCGCGGTCGAGATGGAGGCGGCCGTGCTGTTCACCCTCGGCGCCCTCCGCGGTGTCCAGGCCGGGTGCCTCCTGACGGTCAGCGACGTCGTCGTCGAGCAAGAGTTCAAGCGGATCTCAGACGATGAGCTGCGCGCCGCGGTCGACCGGATGACACGGATCGCCCTCGCGACCGCGACCGCCGAGCCCAAGCATTAACGCGCTCGCTTGCGACGCCGACTGGAGGATGCCGCGGCTTCGCCGGGGCATCCGGGCCAAATCGGGTTCGCAGAATCCTCAACCACGGAACCCTGCGTAAAGACGTGAACGAGAAGGCCCGCACCGTCTTCCTCGTCAACCCGGCCTCGGAGAACGGCGCCACAGGCCGCCGCTGGCCCGAGATCGCAAACCGTGCCGCAGCCGCGGGCCTGAACGGCAACGCCCTCCTGTCGGAGCGACCCGGACAGCTGACCGAGCTGGCGCGGCGGGCTGCCGACGACGGCGCCGAGCTGCTCGTGGCCGTCGGGGGCGACGGAACCGTCCACGAGGTCGTGAACGGGATCGCGGGCCACACGGCCGTCGAGCTGGCGATCGTCCCGAGAGGCACCGGCCGGGACTTCGTGCGCACCTACGGTATCCCGCGCCGGCTCGACGAGGCCCTGCGGACGGCCCGGGAAGGCCGGGTCCGGGAGATCGATCTCGGCCTGGCGCGATTTCGCTCCTGGCAGGGGGAGCCAACAGAGGCGTACTTCGCGAACATCGCCAGCGCCGGGATGAGCGGCGCGATCGCGAAGCGCGCGAACGAGACGAGCAAGGCGCTCGGAGGTAAGGCGTCCTACTTCTGGGCGACCTTCGCCGTCTTCGCGCGCTGGCGGACCTCCGAGCTCACCGTCGGCGTCGGAGCAGAGACGCGGCGCGCGCGAATGCACGACGTCGTCGTCGCGAACGGCCGCTACTTCGGCGGCGGGATGATGATCTGCCCCGGGGCGAAGCCGGACGACGGCCTCTTCGACGTGCTGCTGATCGGAAACCTGACGAAGCGGGACCTGCTGCTGACCCTGCCCAAGACCTATCGCGGCAGGCACCTTCCGCACCCGAAGGCGGAGCTGCTCCGCGGCTCCACCGTCGAGATCGATGCCGCCGAGCCGCTGCCGGTCGAGCTCGACGGCGAGCAGCCGGGGACGACCCCGGCGCGGTTCGAGCTCGTGCCGCGCGCGCTGCGGCTGCGCGTTCCGGCCGAGTTGTGATCTAGGCGGGCGGGCTCGAGCCGCCGCTCTCGCCCTCGCCACCGGGTTTGGGCGTGGCCCGCGGCTTTCGCTTCGCCGACGAGCGCGAGGAGGCGGGCTTGCGAGCCGTGCCGGGGGTGGAGTGCGCGCCACCGGACAGCTGATCGACCCGCCGCTCGAGCGCGTCCACCCGTCGGGTGAGCTCGTCCAGGCCGCGCATCCGCTTCTGAAGCTCGTCGACACGTTCGCGGAGCGTGTTGACGCCGTCCAGCAGGCTCTTCGCGCCGGGGAGCTCGCTGATCTTTCCGAGCAGCTCCTCGCTGATTCCCATCAAACCGCCCTGTCGTCGTGAGGCCATCAGGTTCCTTTCGTCGTTTCGCGCACGCGTGAGGCGGAGGCTAACCGCTCTGGATGTGCGCGGGCGCGTCTCCGCCTTGTCACAACTTCTTCACCCTTTCGAGCGTCCTACGTTCCGAGGACGAAGCTACGGTGAGTGAGATGCGTAAACCAATCCCGTTCCGGGCTCCACACCGGCACACCAAGGTGACGAGCTACGCCCTGCGCCAGCGGGAGGGCATTCCCTACGAGGTCGAGCGCGTGCATTGCAGCCAATGCGCCAGGCTGCTCGGGGAACGTCCGCTGCGCCGAGCTGTCGCCTAAACAAGCTCGTCGGCAACCGCGCCGAGGATTTCCGCGGCGTTCCCTTCCAGCTTCAACTCGGCCCGTCGGTCGTACGGCGTCGGCCCCTTGTCGACGATCGCGAGCCGGCCGCCGGCCAGCAGCGTCTCCTCGGGGAGCGCGGCAACGGGATGCACCTCGAGCGAGGAGCCGACGACGAGCAGCAGGCGGGCGCGCCGCGCGAGCTCGAAGGCCCGCTCGATCGCAGCCGCCGGGAGCAACTCGCCGAAGAAGACGACGTCGGGCTTGAGGATCGCGTCGCAGTTGTCGCACGGCGGCGCGTCCGCGTGCTCGAGCCTGGCGACGACCACGTCTCGCGGATATGAGGAACCGCAGGCTGGGCAGGTGGCAGTGCGGATCGAACGGTGCACCTCGACGAGGTTGCGGCTGCCGGCGCGCTCGTGCAGGAGGTCGACGTTCTGGGTTACAACTGCCTCGACGAGACCGGCCTGCTCGAGGATGGCGAGCGCGAGATGGGCGGCGTTCGGCTCGGCCTCGGTCAGCATCGCGATCCGCGGCTTGTAGAAGCGCCAGACCTTGGCGGGATCGGCCCTGAAAGCGGCTAGCGAGGCGTAGTCGGCCGGGTCGAATTCCGCCCAGATCCCGGTCGGCGAGCGGAAGTCCGGGATCCCGCTCTCCGTCGAGATGCCCGCTCCGGTCAAGACGACGCACGGCTGATTTGCCCTGACCAGGCGGGCAAGACCGGACGCGTCCACGCCGCCGATCGTAGAGAGTTCAGCCGTGGACTTCGGCTTCTCGACCGAGGTGAAGGTTCGCTTCGCCGAAACGGACGCGCAGGGCATCGCGCATCACGCCGTCTATCTCGTCTGGTTCGAGGTTGCGCGGATCGAGTATCTCGCCCGTTTCCGCGGCGGTTACGCGGAGCTGCAGGCCGAGGGCATCGAGGCGCTGACGCTCGAGGCGAACGTCACCTTCCGAGCGCCTGCCCGCTTCGACGACCGGCTCGTGATCTGCGCGCGTTGCAGCGATGTTCGCGGGGCGCGCTTCCGGTTCGATTACCGCGTCGAGCGCGGCGGCGAGCTGATTGCGGCGGGATCTACCGGCCACGCGTGCGCCGACGCGCGGACACTGCGTCCAACGCGAGTGCCGCAGTGGCTCGTGGAGGAAATCGCCAGGGCGGAGCCCGCGGCTACCCGGTCGTAGTAGTCGTTGTCGTCGTGGTCTTCGTGGTCGTTGGTGGTGGCGGCTTCTTTTTCTTCTTCGCTGGCTTGGGCTTCGGCTTGGTCCCGACGAGCACGACCTTCGGCTGGCTCCGATATGACGAGTACCACGTGTTGTCGTAGAGCAGTTTTCCGCGCTGGTAGACAAGCCTCCGAACGCTGGTCGAGGTCGATGGCTCCCCGGCATCGACCACCACGGTGTGCCCCTGGGTGAGGCTCGGATCCGGCTCGTGCTTCACGGGGGGCGGCCTCGTCTCCACGAGCGGCCGCGATTGCGTCACGACGCGGCGGTGCTGCGGCGTCCCGTAGAGGCCGACCGTGAGCGAGTACGAGCCGACGAACGTCCGCAGCAACAGCCAGTGAGGTGTGTCGTTGACGAAGCGCAGGTCGACGTCCGGATAGTCCACGGTTGCATCACGGCCGAGGGGGTAGTGGCTGATGTAGAGGGCGTGGTTCGTCCGCGCGGTGATCTTCAGACCCGCCTCGTAAGCGGCGTTGAACACCGTCGTCGAGACCTGGCAGACGCCGCCGCCGAGGCCCGTCCCGACCTCACCGTTGATGATCACGGGCGCCTCGCGGAACCCCTTGTCCGCGGTGCGCGCACCCGTCGTCCGGTTGAACGAGAAGGTCGCCCCGGGAGCGATCATGTGTCCATCGAGCAGTCGCGCGACGAGTTGGACGTTGTGGATGCGGTTCGCATCTCCGCCGTAGATCGTCTCGTAGCTTCCGACGAGGCCGCGAATGCCCATCGCTCGGGCTTCGCGGGTCGTCCGCCCGGGCTTCGCGGTCTCGACGACAACGCCGGCTGTACGTTGCTTTTGCGAAAGCGCTGCGGCAAGCAGATTCGCAGAGGTGCCCGCGACGTCGAGCCTCCGCCCAACGCGCGAGGGGATGAGTCCAACCTCGCCGCCCGGCGAGGCCGCGAAACCGGCGTTGCGGGCCGGCCGATCGAGCGCCCGTCCGAGGCGCGCGAAGTAGCGGTCGGCTCCAGGGCCGCCGATTCGCAGCGTCGTCGCGCCTCGGCCGGGCAGCGCCAGCAGCTGCCGGAGCTGGTTCGGCTCGATCGTCCAGCGGACGCCCCGCCAGCGCATCTGTACCGGCGCCGAGAGCGCGGTGCGGACGCGTGTCGCGTCCGCGGCGAGTTGGGCGGCCGACACGGTGGTCGGCTCGCTCCGGACAGGCAGGACGACCGGTTGCCGCGAGAACCCGGCCAGCGCGGCGACCACCCTGCGGGCCGCCGCCGGTCGGTCGAGCTCGCGCCCGGGCCTCCCGCTGATCACCTCGGGTTGCAGGCCGCGGAGGCGGAGCTGCGGGTCACGGTGGGGCCGGTAGATCGCCCGCGCAAACCGGCTGAGCTCGAACCCGAGCGCGGCTTCGTAGACCCTCGTCGGCGGCGCGAGCTGCGCGCCGAAGACTCTCACGCCGATACGACGAAAACCGCGAAGCGGCCCGAATCCGTCCCCGTGCCGGCGCGCCAGCTGGACTGCGGCGTGCCAGTCCGCCCGGACGCCCAGCTGCTCCGGGGTCACCCGCCACCGCCGCGCGCCGGCGACGAAGACCACAGGAACCTGCTCGAGGCTGCGCGCCCGGCGTTCGAGGAGCCGTTGCGCCGCCCCCGGTTTCATGCCGCCGACGTAGACGCCGTCGATGCGCACGCCGGCGGCGATCCGCTGCGGGGAGCCCGCGAAGACCAGCCCGAGGACGGAGCCTGCGACCGCGAGGACCACGAACGCAAGCGCGCCGCGCTGGACGCGCACGCGCGTTGAAGTCTTCCGCCTGCGCCGAGCGCGCGCGGAAACGGCCCGTGAGTCCGCAACCACGAAGGCGAGAAGTCTAGCGGCGTCAGTGGGCGTATCAGGCCACGGAGGCCGGGACGAGGAAGTTTCATTTCGTCACGCACGCGTCTCACAGTCGTGCGAATTTCGTCGATAGGCTCGCCGCGGGGAGGAGGCTGGGTACGCCTTAAAGGCAGAGCCGTCGCTCGGGGCTACTCGCCCCGCGGCAAGAAAATCTCGCGAGCGATCACCAGCCGCTGGATCTGCGACGTGCCCTCGTAGATCTGGAACAGCTTCGCGTCACGCATCAGCTTCTCGACGGGGTACTCCTTCATGTACCCGTAGCCGCCGAAGATCTGCACCGCGTCGGTTGTCACCTTCATCGCCGTGTCCGCCGCGAAACGCTTCGCGTACGACGACTGCAGCGTTGCGCGCTCGCCCTGGTCGATCAGCCAAGCGGCCTGCCACGTCAGCAGCCTCGCGGCCTCGATCTCAGCGGCCATGTCGGCGACGAGGAAGTTGACACCCTGGTTGATCGCGATCGGCTGGCCGAACTGAACACGGTTCTTCGAGTAGTCGACCGCGTGCTCGAACGCCGCGCGCGCGACGCCGAGCGCCCCCGCCGCGGTGCCCGGCCGCGTCAGGTCGAGCGTCCGCATCGCGATCTTGAACCCCTCGCCCTCCTCCCCGAGCCGGTTCGCCACCGGCACTCGCACCTCGTGGAAGGCGAGCGCGGATGTGTCGGTTGCGCGCTGGCCAAGCTTGTCGAGATGCTCATCGACGACGACGCCCTCGGAATCGGCGGGGACGAGAAAGGCCGACAGACCGCGGTGACCGGCTTCCCGATCGATCGAGGCGAAGACGACGAACCATGCCGCCTCCCCCGCGTTCGTGATGAACATCTTCGACCCGTTGAGGAAGTAGTCGCCGCCGCGCAGCTCGGCCGTCGTCTGGATCGCCGAGACGTCCGACCCGGCGCCCGGCTCGGTCAGCGCGAACGAGCAGAGAAGCGGCTCGTCCAGCAGCGGCGGCAGCCAGGCCCGCTTCTGCTCGTCGGAGCCCGCGAGCAGCACTGGCAGCGAGCCGAGGATGTTCGCCACGATCGAGGTCGCGATCCCGGAGCAGCCCCAGGCGAGCTCCTCGCCGATCAGCATCTGGTCGAAGGCCGACAGGCCCGCGCCACCGTACTCCTCCGGGATGTGCGGATTCATCAGTCCGACCTCGAGCGCTTTCCCGATCACGTCGCCGGGGTGCTGCGAGCGCTCGTCGTAGTCCGCTGCGACCGGGCGGATCTCCTTTGCAGCGAACTCATGCGCCAGCTCTCGCAGCGCGCGCTGCTCGTCGCTCAGCGCGAAAGAGATCCCGGTTGTAGCCTCGATTGCGCTCACGATTGACTCGCGAGTCAATATAGACCGAAACTGCGCTAAATCAGCGAAAACCAGGCTCGCTCGAGGCAGCCGGTAGCGGGCTCGACGGCAGCCCAGGGCGCGGCTCGCGCTCGTTGTAACCGCCGGGAGCCACGTCGTTCGGACCGTCCGGGTTGAACAGCGAGGCGAGGTGTTGGATCTGGCCGCGCCCGGGGCCGAGCTCGAACATGCCGCCGCCGTAGAGAGCGATCCCCTGAGTCGCGCAGTAGTCGTAGAAGTCGAGCAGCTCGCGGAGAAAGCCGAAGCGCGAAGGCTTGACGTTCAGCGTCCGAGGCGCGAAGGCGAGCCCCTCGACGTCGGCAACGGAATGAATCGGCGCGTCCCAGGTGATTCGGGCGCGGTGTGGCCGCAAGGCCTCTTCCGTCTCGGCTGTCAGCGCCGGATCTTCGAGCCAGGCCTCGGGGAAGCCCTCGGCGACACGGCGGTAGAGCGCAACGTCCGGCGGCGCTGAGTCCAGATCCGCGTAGAAGGCCTTGTAGTCGACGATGTCGACCGTTCCGGTCGCGGCCAGCTCGTCGACGAGCTCGTCCGTCCACTCGCTCTCGGGGTCGAGCTTGAAGCGCAGCTGCGGGTAGAGCTCGAGACGCCGCCGCAGCGGCTCCGCCGAGGGCGGGTCACCGAGACCCGGCGAGATGACGAACCTGACAGGCTGCGGCGTCCGGCCGAGCGCGTCAGCGAGCGAGCGGCCCGCCTGCCGAAGCGCCAGGTCGAGCGCGGCGCTCTCGTAGGCCCAGCGCTTGTGTGGCTCCTCGATCTCGAGCGCGGTGGAGAACGAGTCGAGCGTCCAGGCGCCGATCAAGGAGCGGGTGGCGCCTGCGGCCTGCTCGCGATCGTGTGCCTCCGCGTACCAGGTGACGTCTTCGCCGAGGCCCTCCTCCCCACCGCCCACAAGGCGGACGAGCGTCGTGACGCGCGTGAGATCGCGAGTCACGGGGGCCTCGAGCCGCTCGAGTCGATAGCTCTCGATCGCGAGTGGCAGCTCGGCGATCCGCGCGTGCGTCCCGGCAAGGCGACTCATACGCTCGACCCTACAAAAGCGAGAAGCCCCGGCGTCCCGGGGCTCCTCGAAGAGCAATAGACGCCCGTCGGGCGCATTGATTCACTTCTTGGCGTGGCCGTTGCCGCCCTTGCTGTTGCCCGGCGACTTGTTCTTCGCGGCGCTGCCCTGATGGTTCCTTCCCTTACCGCTGTTGGCGGTACTGCCCTGATGGGGCTTGCTCTTACCGCTCGTGGCGGTACTGCCCTGATGGTGCTTGCTCTGACCGCTCGTGGCGGTACTGCCCTGGTGGTGCTTGCCCTTACCGCTCGTGGCGGTACTGCCCTGGTGGTGCTTGCCCTTTCCCTTGCCGTGATGCTTGTTCTTTGCACTCGCAGTGGTCGGCGGCGGGCACGGATGGGTTGCATCGACGACGAAGTCGCCGTGGCGCAGGTGTGCCTTCAAGGCGTGCGTGGAGATGCTGATCTTCACCCAAGGATGCTTCTTCGAGTGTGTCCGGTGGCACACCGTCACCTTCTTCGGGTATTGGCTCGCGGCTGCCGGGCCGAGGTCGAGCGCGCGCATACCGGCCAGCGCCGCCGAGGCGAGAGCGGCGCCGGTGACGACTGTCGCCGCCGCGGCAACGACCAAGCGGAGCCGGCGATGAGTCCAAATCGAGTTCATGTCTTAGACCCTCCTGGGGAGTCGAACACTGGGCACCGCAGTTCGACGCTGCATCGGCGATTCTGGGCGCGCTCGACGGCACGTTTCCGCTCCGATCCTTGCGTCACCAGGGCCAAATCGACCCACGAATCCCAGTCGGAAGGGTCCTTCCGGAGTGCGGTCAGGAAATCGCGCCTGGCCCCGTCGAGGTTTCCTTGAGAAAGCAAAGCCTCTCCGTGGAGGCGCCACGGCTCGGGCGACCACGGCACCAGGCTCTTGGCCCAGCGCGCATCGCGCGCCGCCCGGGCAGGCTTGTCCGCATCGAGCGACACGCTCGCGGCGGCGAGGGTCTGATTTCCGGCGAGGGCGCCAAGCGCGACCAGCGCCAGCAGGACCGCGGCGCCGACCCCCGCCGCCCGCGCTTTCCGGACGAGAGCAGATCTCGGCTCACGCTCGGCGAGTATCAGCAAAGCGGCCGCACAGGCAAGCCCGGCAAGCGTGACCGCCGGCAGCTCCCAGTCCCAGTCCTGTGCGGCGTGGACCAGATACGCGACGTAGCCTCCCAACGCCGGAGCCGCGAGCGGCTGCTTCCACGCAATCACGCCGGCGGCCACCGGGAGCGCGAGCAGCGCCGCGAGCAACCCCAGCCCGACCGGCCCTAGCTCGGCCAGCGTCTCGAGATAGAGGCTGTGTGCGTCGAGCACCGGCAGGTCAGCGGGCCGCGAACGCAGCCAGCGCCGCTGAAAGCTTCCTGCGCCGGAGCCAAGCCATGGATGCTGCCGGTAGTCCCGCCAGGCGACGTGCCAGTATTGGGCCCGGCTGCTTCCCGAGAGGCTGAAGAGGCGCCGGCTCCGGTCAGCCTTGACGGAGGGCGCCGCGTGGGAGAACTCCCGAAGGGCGCCGGAGGGCCCGCCGACACGTACCAGCGCGACCGCGCCGGCACAGAGCACCGCGATCGTGACCGCGAGCACGACCCGCCGCGACATCCGTGGCAGCGCCAGCCCCAGGGTGGCGATCCCGCCAGCGACCAGAGCCAGCCAAGCCCCGCGGCTATACGTGAAGTAGAGCGTCGGCCCGAGCACGAGGACAGGGGCGGCGGCGAGCGGTCGCCGTAGCCGCACGGCGAGGCCCAGCGCCAGCAAGATGCCGATCGCCGCCAACAGCCCAAGCCCGTTCGAGTACCCGAGCGGCGCGGCCAGGCGTCTGGTCGCATCGGCGGAGACCGAGGCGACGTCGTACGAGCCAGGGCCGCCGAATGACCGCAGGGAGAGAGCCCACACGCCCGCGAGAGATATCCCTGCGAGCAGACCGACCAAGAAGCGTGTCAGCTGGCCCCGTTCGAGCAGCAGGAAGACGGCCGCCGCCGAGAAGTAGACGAGAAGGCGCTCGGCATCCAGCACCGAGGCGCTGAGGTCGTTCGACCAAACCGCCGAAAGCCAGGTCCACGCGGCGAAGGCGCCAAGCAGACCGAGAAAGGCGAGCGCCAAACCATTCGGAGACGTGGGCCGGCCGAGGGCAAGAACGGTTCCAACGATGACGAGCGGCAAGAGCGTGCTCCAACCCCATGAGGTCGCATCGAAGCCTCCGTTGTCGAGCGCCACACCGCCGACAAGCGCCAGCGGCAGGAGGACCGGGCCGAGGGCACGGGCGCGTCCATAGACTTGCCCCGTGGACTTCGAGCTCACCGACGAGCAACGGCTCATCCAGGACACGGTAAGGACGTTCGTCAACGAGCGCGTGCTTCCCAACGCAACCGAGAACGACATTGCGCACCGGCTCGACCTGGCCGTGATCAAGGGAATGGCCGAGCTCGGGCTGCTCGGGATCGTCATTCCGGAGGAGTACGGAGGCGCCGGACTGGACTTCGTGGCCGAAGCGCTCTCGTGCGAGGAGATCGAGCGCGGCGAGGCCGCTTTCCGGACGCTGATCTCCGTCCACGTCGGGCTCAATTCGCTCGCGCTGCTGCGCTACGGAACCGAGGAGCAGAAGCAACGCTGGCTCGTGCCGCAGGCGCGCGGCGAGAAGATCGCGTGCTTCGGCTTGACAGAGCCCGCGGCGGGATCCGACGTTGCCGCGATGAAGACGACCGCACGCCGCGACGGCGACAGTTACGTCCTCAACGGCTCGAAGAACTGGATCTCGTACGCGACCGTCGCAGACCATGCGCTGGTCTTCGCGAAGACAGACCCCGCGGGGAAGCACAAGGGCATCTCGGCGTTCGTGCTCGAGCGGGGCATGCCGGGCTTCACCGCCGCCGACACGGAGCACAAGCTCGGCGTCTGGGCCGGCTCGACGGGTGAGTTGTTCTTCGAGAACGTCGAGGTGCCGGCCGAGAACCTGATCGGCGATGAGGGCCAGGGCTTCGAGATCGCCATGTACGGGCTCGACCAAGGCCGCTTCACGGTCGCCGCGGGCGCCTGCGGAGTCATCCGCGCCTGTCTGGAAAGGTCGGTCGAATATGCGCGCGAGCGGGAAACCTTCGGGCAGCCGATCGGCAAGTACCAGTTCGTCCAGGACATGATCGCCGAGATGGTGCTCGGGTACGAGACGTCGAAGCTGCTCGTGATGCAAGCGGCGTGGATGAAGAACGAAGGCAAGCGAAACACCCGCGAGACCTCGCTGGCGAAGTGGCACGCAACCGAGTCGGCGTTCCGCGCCGCGCATCTCGCCGTTCAGGTGCACGGCGCCTATGGCTACTCGGCCGAGTACGGGATCGAGCGCTACTTCCGCAACGCCCGGGCGCCGATCATCTACGAAGGCACGACTCAGATTCACAAGCTGATGCAGGCCGAACACGCGCTCGGCTTCCGGCCGCTGAACGGCCGCGACGGCGAGGTCTCGCCGCTCTGCTCGTGGGCGCCGGCGCTGGCGCCCGGCCAGCGCGAGCGTCCTGTCGCTACCGGCGCCTGATCCTTAGACCGGCGCGCCGACCGGCGGCCCTGGGGTGTCCGCCTCGGCCTCGGCGTGCATCAACCGGACGAGCAAGGGGATCGCGCCGAGGATCGGCAGGGCGCAGACCGGCCAGAGGATCTGGTAGCCGCTCGTCGTGTGGAGATATGGGCGGGCAAGGTCGATCGCGACGCCTGCGACAGGCGCCCCGATCAGCAGACCGATGCCCTTTGTGGTCGTCGCGAGCCCCGAGACCGCGCCGCGGTGCTCGGCCGGCACGATCTTGTAGAGCAGGCCCCAAGCAAGCGTCATCACGGTTCCGCCGGCAACGGCTACCGGGACGATCAGGCCGAAGTACCAGACGTGCCAGTGCTCGGCGAGCCCGCCGACGAGGAGGCCCGAGCCGTAGACGAACGATGCGAAGAAGATCACGCGGGCGATCCCGAACCGGTCCCCCAGCCGGCCCGCGAAGACCGCCGCGATCACGTAGCCCACTGCGACGGCCGCCAGAATCTCTCCCGAAACCGTCTTCGATTCGCGCAGCCCGTCGATCACGTAGAGGATCACGAAGCTCCGCGCGGCCGCGAACGTTCCCTCCCACGCCGAGTTCGCGATCAGAAACCGCCTGACGTCGCCGTTCTGCCAGAAGATGTTCCAGCTCCGCCTGATGTAGGCGAGGAAGCCCTCGAACACCCGACCGTGTCCGCCGTCCTCCCGCACCAGCAGGATCGTCACCCCGCAGGCGGCCGTCGTGACGACGGCGGCGGTCAGGAACGGGGCCGGCTGCCAGACCTTGAGCAGGAAGTTTCCGCCCACCAGGGCGACCCCGAGCGCGATCCCGCGCAACACGTGCTGGACGCCCTGCGCGCGGCCATAGGCCGAGGGCGGCAGCACGTCCGGGTAGAGGCCTCTGTACGGCGGCTCGTACAGGTAGTAGGCGAAGTAGAACGCCAGCACGAGGAGCGTCGTCGTCCAGAGATTCGGCATGAACGGAACCAGCAGCAGGCAGAACGCCATCGGGCCGAGTGCGACGAGCATGAACGGGCGGCGGCGCCCTAGCGGCGTGTGGAAGGAGTCGCTCCAGGGACCGACGACCGGCGACAGCGTCAGCGCGAAGAAGCCCTCGGCCCCGATTACGAGGCCGATCAGCGAGCCGGACGTCGTGAACGTGTGCAGGAGCGGCGGCAGCGCCACCGAGATCGTCGTGATCGAGAAGGCGAGCCCAAAGGCGCCGAGTCCGAGCGTCCAGAGCAACCGCCGCTGAACCGGCGGCAGCGTGGCCAGCTCGTGCGAAGCCGTCTGCGTGGACATCAGGCGGGAGCCGCCGCCCTGTCTTGAGCCAGACCGCCGGCAACGATCTCGACGACCGCATGCTCGGCCTGGGTCACATCGTCTTCCCGGTCGGGTAGCTGCCCGAAGGCCCAGCCCGTGAGGATCTCCTCCAGCGCGCCGTACCAGATCGTCGCCGTCAGGCGAGCATCGAGGTCGTCGCGAAACTCACCGGTCTTCTGGCCCTGCTCGACGATCCGCTGGAGCGCCTGATAGGCGAGGTCGATCTCGTCCGCCTCCTCCTGCACCTGGGAGCTGCGCGTGACCTCCCTGACGAGCACTCGAACGAGCTCCGGGTCGCGCTTCCAGGTGCGGAGGACGATCTCGGTCACTTTCCGCACCTGCTCGCGCGCCGGCTCGCCGAGCTGCTCGACCGAGCGAATCGTCTCCAGCATCGCGCCCCAGGTCTCCTTGAAGATCGCCTCGAGCAGGGTCTCCTTCGAGCTGTAGTAGTGGTAGACGAGTCCGTACGCGACCCCCGCCTCCTTGGCGATGTCGCTGACGCGGCAGGCGTGGTAACCGTTGCGCGCGAACGCGCGCACAGCCGCATGCAGGATCTGTCGCCGCCGCTCCTCCTGGACCTTCCTGCCCTCGGTCACCGCCGTTGAGTGTAGGAGAGCCGCCGGTTTGCGACCAAATTCGTCACTTTTCGTCCGGCGCCGCGTTCACTCCGAGGGCGCCGCCGAGGTGGCCAAGCGCCTGCGCGAACTCGCTCGGGATGATCCAGACCTTGTTGGCCTCCCCGTGGGCGATCTCGGGCAGCGCCTGAACGTACTGGTAGGCGAGGAGCTGCGAATCCGGCTTGCCTTCGTGGATCGCCTTGAAGACGGTGTCGATCGCCTTGGCCTGGCCCTCGGCCTCGAGGATCTGCGACTGCCGCTGCCCCTCGGCGCGGAGGATCGCGCTCTGCTTTGCGCCTTCGGCCTCGAGAATCTGTGACTGCTTGACACCCTCGGCGTTCAGGATCGCCGCGCGCTTGTCGCGATCGGCGCGCATCTGCTTCTCCATCGATTCCTGCACCGATGCGGGCGGGTCGATCGCCTTGAGCTCGACGCGGTTGACGCGGATCCCCCACTTGCCCGTCGCCTCGTCGAGGACGCCGCGGAGCTGCGCATTGATCTGGTCGCGCGACGTCAGGGTCTGCTCGAGGTCGAGACCGCCGATCACGTTGCGGAGCGTCGTCACCGTCAGCTGCTCGATCGCCTGGATGTAGTTCGCGACTTCATACGTCGCCGCCTTCGCATCGGTGACCTGGAAGTAGATGACCGTGTCGATGCTCACGACGAGGTTGTCCTCGGTGATCACCGGCTGTGGCGCGAAGGAGACGACTTGCTCGCGCAGGTCGATCATCTCCCGAACGCGGTCGACGAAGGGGATGACGATCGCGAGGCCGGCGTTCAGCGTCCGCGAGTAACGGCCGAGCCTCTCGATCACCCCGGCGCGGGCCTGCGGGACGATCCTGATCGTCCGCGCGAGCGTCACCAGGACAAAGGCCGCGACAACCAGAACGACGATCAGTGCCACCATCGAGAACCCCCTATTCGAATACGAGCGCGGTCGCGCCCTCGATCTTCGCAACTTCGACGCGCGCGCCGGGCTCGAGCGTCTGCTCCTCGAAGAAAGCGCGTGCCGACCACTCCTCGCCGCCGATCCGGACACGGCCGCCGTTTGCATCCACGCGCTGAAGCACGAGCGCCTTCGTGCCGACGAGGGCGGCGGTCCCGGTCCGCGTCAGCGCGGGCATGCGGATGTGCCGCCGCGCGATCGGCCGCAGGAAGGCGAGCGAGCTGAGCGAGACTGCGATGAAGACGATCAGCTCCAGGACGATCCCGCCACCGACCCCGGCCGCGATCGCCGCGCCGACGGCCGCGACGGCGACCGGCCCGAGGAAGAAGAGACCCGGCGTGAGCAGTTCGCCGATGGCCAGAAGAACCGCGGCGATCAGCCAGAGGGCGAGACCCGTCACGGCTCAAAGTGTGTCACGTTGACTTCAGTGCAGGCCGAGCGCGGCCGGGAGCGCTCTGAGGTCGGTCAGCTTCTCGTCGACCTCCGGGTAGCGGTTCTCGCGGTCGAGGAGGAGGCCTCGCATGCCGGCCGCCTCCGCGCCTTCGATGTCGTCCTCGATCGAGTCGCCGACCATCACCGCGGCGGCCGGCTCGACCTCGAGCCGCTCGAGCGCCGCTTGGAAGATCGTCGGATGCGGCTTCGTCTTGCCGTGGACGCCGGAACTGACCGCGGCGTCGACGTCGAGCCCGTGATGCCTGACGAACTCGTCGAGGTTGCGCCCGGTGTTCGAGACCAGGCCGAGCTTGAGCCGGTGCGCGCGGAGCTCAACCAGCGTCGGCAGGACGTCGTCGAAGAGCTGGAAGTTATGCGCGTGCTCCCAGGCGCGGGTCATCTCGACCGCACACTCGTACGCACGGTCGGAGTTACCGCCCATGCCGCGGATGATCTGCTCGGTGAACAGGACCCAGACCTGCTCGTCGTGATCGAGTTCCGGATGCCGCTCGAGCGTCGAGACAGCGTGAGCGCGCGCCTCGCCGTAGCGAGCGGGATCGAGCTCGAGGCCGAAGCGCCGGCCGAGACGTTGGTAGCCCTCCGGCCCGAGGTCGGGCCCCGGTTTGGCGATCGTGAAGTCGACGTCGAAGAGGACGGCGCGGAGGGGCATCACCAGGCGCCGCGATTTTCGGCTGTTGTTCGCGGGCCAAGCGGTCTCGCTGGTCGGCGATGCGGCCTTCCTGACCGCGCTCGGCTGGAAGACGTTCACGATCGCGGGTGCCGGCAAGATCGGCCTCGTTCTCTCGGTTCAAGGTGCCGGCCTGCTGACGACGCTGTTGATCGGCGGTGCGCTCGCCGATCGCTACGAGCGTCGTCGGATGATGATCCTCTCCGACGTCTGGCGATTCGTCGCCGTCGGCACGCTCGCCGGCCTTGACGCAACCGGTCACCTCGGCCTGGCCTCGCTCGTCGTCCTCGCGGGCATCGCCGGGCTGGGCGACGGGCTGTTCTATCCAGCCGTCGGCGGGATCATCCCGCTCGTCGTCGACCCCCTGCACCTTCCCTCGGCGAACGCGCTGATGGGAGTCGCCCGCTGGGGAGGTTTCGTGGTCGGGCCGGCGCTGGCGGGATTCCTCTACCACGGCGCGGGCTCGGCCTGGGTCTTCGCGATCGACGCGGTTTCCTTCCTCGTCTCGGGAGCACTGATGCTGCTCGCGCGGCCGCGGGCGGTCGACGTGGAGCCGAGCGTCGGGACACTGGGGGAAATCCGCGAGGGCGCAAGCTACGTCGCCCGGATCCCGTGGCTCTGGGTGACGATTGCCCTCTTCGCCGTCATCCTGATGCTCCAGCTCGCGCCCCAGCAGGTGCTGCTGCCGAAGCTCGTCAGGGATCACTTCGACCGCGGCGTTGGGTCATATGCCGCACTGTCCGCGATGGTTGGGGTCGGCACGGTCTGCGGGACGCTGCTCTTCGGGCACCTGCAGCCGCGGCGGCGCCGTGGCGTGATCTCGTACTGGCTCTGGCTGATCAACAGCCTCGCGATCGCGGGCATGGCCTTGGCGCCGTGGTATTCGCTCGCCGGGGGGCTTGCGCTCGTACGCGGCGTCTGCATCGGCTTCGGGGTGGCCGTCTGGGAGACGATGCTCCAGGAGTTGGTGCCGGCGCGCCTGCTCGGCCGCGTGATCAGCCTCGACTTCTTCGGCAGCTTCGGGTTGATGCCGATCGGGCTGGCTATCTGGGGCGCCATCGCCGGCATCGCCTCGCCGGGCCCGATGATCGCCGCCGGGGCCCTCGTCTCTGCGGGCATGATCACCGTCGTTCTGACTCGTCCCTGGCTCCGAGCGGTCGAATGACACCTATGTACTGGAAGCCCCGCTACGCGACGCGGGGTCAGAGGCATCGGGCCTGGGTGAAGCAGCAGGCCCGCCGGGAAGAGGCCCTGCGCAAGGCACCACGCAGTTCCCCGTTCGCGCGTTTAAGAGGATGGTTCCGGCGGAATATTTGAGCCCGCAAGTTTCGTTCTAGGTAGTCGTAAACGGAACAAGGAGATTCCATGTCCTACGGACTCTTGCTGCTGCGCGTGGTCGTGGGTGGAACGATGTTCTCGCACGGCGCGCAGAAGCTCCTCGGCTGGTTCGGCGGTCCGGGGCTGCGCGGAACTGCCGGCTTCTTCGAATCGCTCGGATGGCGGATGCCGCTTGCCTTGGCGTTCCTCGCCGGTCTCGCCGAGACGAGCGGCGTGGCGTTCGCAGTCGGCTTGGTGACGCCGCTCGCGGCGCTCGGCATCGCGGTCGTGATGCTGAACGCGATCTTCGTCGTCCACTGGCGGAACGGCTTTTTCAACGGCAACGGCGGGCTCGAGTTTCCGCTGACGCTCGCGACGGTCGCCGTCACGGTCGCGGCCACCGGCCCCGGCCGCTTCTCGATCGACCGGCTGATCGGCTGGGACGACAACATCAGCGGCGTCTGGTGGGGCGTCGGCGTCGCCGCCGCCGCGGTGGCGATCTCGTTCGTGACCGTGACCGTGCTCCGGCACCGCGAGTCGATGCAGGAACAGCCGGCCGCGTGACCCTGCGGGGGGGCCAACCGGCTCCCCCGCTTCGCTAATCTGTTCGACCTCGGGGTGTGGCGCAGCCTGGTAGCGCGCTCCGTTCGGGTCGGAGAGGTCCCCAGTTCAAATCTGGGCACCCCGATTTGAGCATGGGGGAAACCGTGTTTCCCCCATGAGCCCCCCTCTTCTTCGAGCTACGACGCATCCGGTTCTTCGCCTGCGCCGGAATGAATCCGGCTGCTGCCCACGACTACGACCCAAGAAAGGTTTCGATCGCCTCGGCGCAGAGGTCGGGGCGTTCGCCGATCAGCAGATGGCCGCAGTCGGCGATCACGCGCAGCGGTGCGTCGAGTCGACGCGCGAACTCGAAAGCGTCGACGAGCCGGAGCTGGTTGTCGCGCGCGCCCCAGAGGACGAGCGTCGGGCAGCGCAGCTCGTGCAGCTCTTGCCGGGCGTCGTCGGCCACGACCGCCCGGGCTGCGCTGACCGAGTCGCTCGTCAGCCGCGTGCCCTCGAGGAAGCCTTGTACGGCCTCGGGCGACAGGATCAAAGGGTCGGACGCGCCCCAGTGGCCGAAGACCGCGTAGCGCAGAAACGGGCTGCCGGCGACGGAATCCGCCCACGGCGCGACGAGCCGACGGGGCCCGATGATCCCGAGGATTCGCAATCCATACCGCGCTCGGCGCGACGTCGACGAGATCCCGGCGGCGGCGGCGAGCACGATCGCGTTGACGTCGTCCGGGCGCCTCAGCGCCAACCGCAAGGCGACGAGGGCGCCGAGCGAGTGCCCGACGAAAGCCGCGGGCAGAGCCCGCTCCCGCTCGGCGATCAGGCCGACCCGCTCGGCGAAGACCGAGAGGTTCGGAACCGCGGGCAGAGGTGTCGAGAATCCATGCCCGGGCAGCTCCGGGACGAGCACGCGGCGCGTCTGAGCAAGGAGCGGGCCGACGTCGACCCAGTTCGCGGCACAGCCGCCGAGGCCATGGACGAGCACGACCGGCTCGCCGTCGGCCGGTCCCCCCACGAGGTAGCGCAGCCGGCAGCCCTTCGCTTCGGCGAAGCGCTCCTCGAAGCCGGCGTTCGACATTGCGTCCGTCACGCAGGCAAACTATTCTCCGACGTGATGGATTACTCGGGAGGGCAGGGACTTTGATTCCTGCCGACAACAACATGGGAGCCGCTCGATGAGCTCGTTTGGCCAGTGTGCCGACGAGCTTTTTTTGTGCTGCCACGCGAAGCGATGGGACAAACTAGCTCCGCGGGAAATGCGGAGCATTTTCCGCGGTTAGCCGCAGGGAGGTCAAATGCCGAACCACCTGACGCCCGATGAGCTTTCGAAGGAGCTCGGAATCGATCGCCAAGAGGTGATCAAGGTCTGCGTCCAGGAGTCGATCCCGATCTATCAGGGCAAGATCGACAAGACGCTGTTCCAGGCTCAGCTCCAGGCGCTAGGCGCGATGCCGCAACATCACTAACCCGCTCCTGGCACGCCTTACTTGCGTGCCGCGACTTTGCGACGGGAGCCGCCCGACGAGGCGGCTTTCGTCTTCTTGGCAGCCGCCTTGCCCGGCTGCTTGCCCTGCGCCTCGGCGACGCTCGCCCGGAGCGCCTCCATCAGGTCGACGACCGGCGCCTTCTCCTCGATCGGCTCGGGCGCGGCGATCTCCTCGCCTGCGAGCTTCGCCTCGAGCAGCGCCTTCAGATCGCGCCGGTAGTCGCTCACGAGCTCTTCCGGATCGAAGTCGGCCGCCAGGCTGCCGATCACCTGGCGCGCCAGCTCGAGCTCGGCGTCCTTGACGTCGACCTCCTCGACGGCCTCTTCGATCTCGGCCTGGGAGCGCACGTCCTCGGCGAGGAAAAGGGTCTCGAGTGCCAGCGCGTTCCCGTTCGGCCGGATCAAGCAATAGTGCTCGGCGCCCTGGCGGACGAACTTGCCGACGGCGGCCGTGTTCGTCTCCTTCATCGCCTCCAGGAGCAGCACGTAGGGCCGTCGCTGCGCGGCCGCATCAGCCGGCGCGAGGAAGTAGGTGCGATCGAAGTAGATCGGGTCGACCTGGTCGAGCTCGACAAAGCGGGTGATTGCGATCGTTCGCGAGTCGTCGGCTGTCTCGAGCGCCTCGAGGTCGACCTCCTCGACGAAGACAAACTGCCCCTTCGCGACCTCCCAACCCTTGACGATCTCGTCGTTCGAGACCTCGCGGTCGTGCTGCGGGCACCAGCGCTTGTTCTTGATCGGCGTCCCGCATTCGCGGTGCAGCATCCGGAAGGAGACGTCCGACTGCCGGGCAGCCGGCTTCGTGGCCAACGCCATCCCGACGGGGATGTTGACCAGGCCGAAGCTGATGGATCCGTTCCAGATCGTTCGCATGGGGCTCCGCAATTGTAGTGGGATGCAGGAAGTTCGCCGAAACCGACTCGATCCCTCCCGTAAAGTCATCACCTTGAGCACAAGCGAGAAGAGGACGATCGTCAGGCTCTGGCGCGACGCCGTCTCCGAGGAACGCACCGGCTCCGCCTACCTGGCCGAGACCGAGCCTGGCCGCTGGCGGGAGGTCTCATGGGACGAGGCGGCCCGCACGGTCGACGAGCTCGCGAACGGGCTGCTGGCGCGGGGGATCGGCAAGGGCGACGCCTTCGGGATCGTCAGCCGGACGCGGCTCGAATGGACGCTGTTCGACTTCGCGCTCGCGCTTGTCGGCGGGATCACGGCGCCCGTCTACCCCGACAGCTCGGCCAACGAGGCTGCATACGTGCTTCAACACTCCGAGGCGGTCGGCGTGTTGGTGGAGAACGAGAAGCAGCGCGCGAAGGTCGAGCCCCTCGAGTTGCCGCACGTTCTGACGCTCCGGGATCTGGACGCCCTACGAGCCGACGGCATCGCGTTTGGGCAGGAGCACCCTAAAGCGCTCGACGCGGCGGCCACCGCGATCGGCGAAGACGATCTCTACACCTACATCTACACGTCTGGGACGACCGGCCGGCCGAAGGGCTGCATGATCCGCCATCGCAATTACTACGCGATGACCTCGTCGATCGAGCGGATCGAGGATCTCGGGCTCGGCGACGACGTGATGCTGCTTTACCTGCCGCTCGCGCACAACTTCGGGCGACTGATGACGCTTTGGGGCGCCTACTCCGGCTTCACGATCGCGTTCTGCCCCGATCCCCACGCAGTTGTCGACGCCTTGCCCCAGGTCCGCCCCACGCTGCTCCCCAGCGTGCCGCGGTTCTACGAGAAGGCGCATACCGCGATCACGTCCAAGCTCGAGGCGGCATCGGGACCGAGGCGGCTGCTCGCCGACTGGGCGCTCGGCATCGGGCGCCGCGCCAGCGCTCTGCGCCAGCAAGGAAAGCCGCTGCCGCGCGGATTGGCGCTCCAGCACCGGATCGCAGACCGGCTCGTCTACTCGAAGGTCAAGGAGCGCTTCGGCGGTCGTCTGCGGATCGGGATCTCGGGCGGAGCGCCACTCGCCAAGGAGATCGGGGAGCTCTTCCACGCGCTCGACATGCTGATCTTGGAAGGCTGGGGTTTGACCGAATGCACGACTGCGGCCACCGTCAACAGACCGCGCCACTTCCGCTTCGGCACGGTCGGTCCGGCGATGCCGGGTGTCGAGGTGAAGGCGGACAACGACGGTGAGCTCCTGATCAAGAGCGAGACGATCTTCGCCGGCTATCTCAAGGACGAGGAGGCGACGAGGGGTGTGTTGACGAACGACGGCTGGCTCCGCTCGGGCGACGTCGGCGAGATCGACGCAGACGGGTTCGTGACGATCACCGACCGCAAGAAGGACATCATCATCACCGCAAGCGGCAAGAACGTAGCCCCTCAGAACATCGAGAATTCGCTCAAGGCCTCGCGCTACGTCTCGCAAGCGCTCGTCGTCGGCGATCGCCGACCATACGTGACCGCCCTGATCACCCTGGACGAAGCGGAGGTCGGGAAGGCAAACGGCGACGTGCAAGCGCTCGTCGAGCAGGCGGTCGAGAACGTCAACCGCGACCTGTCGCGCTACGAGCAGATCAAGCGCTTCGCAATCGTCTCCCGGGAGTTCAGTTCAGAGCAGGGCGAGGTGACGCCGACGCTGAAGCTCAAGCGCCGCGTGATCGAGCAGCGCTTCGCCGACGAGATCGAGCGGCTCTACGCGAGCTAGATGCGCCTTGCGCCCACGTACGTGGACGCGTACCAGCCAGAGATGCTCGAGATCTTGACCACGTCGCCGGTATGCGGCGCATGGATGAACGAGCCGCCGCCGACGTAGATGCCGACGTGGCCGAGCCCGTCGAAGAAGACGAGGTCGCCGGGCTGGAGCTGGTCGCGGGAGACCGGACTACCCATCCCGTACTGCGCGTATGAGCTGTGTGGAAGCGAAACACCGACCTGCGCGAACACATACATGACAAGGCCCGAGCAGTCGAACCCTGCCGGCGAAGCGCCGCCCCATACGTAGGGGGTCCCGAGGTAATGCTCCGCGATCGAGACGACGCTCGAATGGGTCGGCGGGGGCGCCGGACCAACCGAGACGCTGCTGCTGTCAGAACTCGATGACGCCACCGGCGCGACGGTGCTCGATAGCGCTACGGCAGGCGCCTGCTGCTGTTGAGCGGCAATGCGCGCCGCGAGCTCGCGGCGAAGCTCAGCCTGGCGCGCGGCTTCCTGCGCCTGCAGGTGAGCGATCTGCCCGCGGATCGACGAGAGCAGCGCTCGGCGCGCCGAAAGCTGTCCCTGGATCGACGCCCGCTCCGAAGCGCGTTCGCGTACGAGCGCCGCGGCTTCGGCAGTTGCGTGCTTGAGCCGGACCTCCCGTGCCTTCACCTCGCTGTTGAAGTGCGCGACCTGCGCGAGCACTTGGGTGTCCTGCGAGGAGATCCGGTTGGCGGTGTTGAAGCGGTTGACGAGGTCGTCCAGGCTGGAGGCACCGAGCAGCACCTCGAGCGAGTCGCTCTGGCCGCCCGAGGTGTAGAGCGAGACCAGCCGCGCCGAGAGGGCCGTCTGCGCGCGCTTTAGGCTCTGCTTCGCGATCTGGAGCTGCCCCTCGTTCGCCTTCAAGTCGGCGCGGACCCGGTTCAGCTTCACGGTCGCCAGGTCGTAGGCCTGAATCACCCGCTCGAGGCTCGCGTCGAGCTGCTGCACCTGACCCATGACGCTCTGGGCTTCGGCTTGCTTCGCTGAGATCGAGGGGTCGCCGATAGCCGGCGTCGCCAGCAGCACGGCCGCGAAGCTCAAGACTATGACTGCCGGCGCCGTACGGCAAATCGAGCGGCGAATCGTTCCAATCGCTGGGCTCGATCGGCGCCCCAAGAGGGGCCGGTTCGTCACAAGCTCGGCACCCTAGCAACCCGTCCGGACGGCCGCAAGCAGCTTTTCAAGCCACAAGGTTCGCATTGCGAGGCGTCAACGCAGGCGCACAAGCGCTTTGCTAGGTTCCCGCGTCGTGCCGGCGGACCCGATGACGCGGCGGGCGCGCCTCTTTGCCCTTGCTGTGTGCTCACTCGCCGCGGTGGGTATTGCGCTACCCGCAAGCGGCGCCGGTTCCGGCGACTCGCTCAGGCAGAAGGCTCAGCAACTGACGCAGCAGAACAGCACGATCGCCTCTCGATCGAGAGCCGCCGTGCTGACGCTGTACGCCCTCGACAGCCAGCTGACTCGGACGCAGGCGCAGCTTGCGTCGTTGCGCTCGCAGGCCGCTGCGGTCGACCGTCAGGCCTCAGTGACGAGGCGCGAGCTTGCGGTGGCGAAGCGGCTCTTCACCGTTTCCGAGCGAAACCTCGCCAATCGTTTGCGCTCGGTCTACGAGCAGCAGGGCGACTCCGATCCGCTGGCGATCGTGCTCGGAGCGAAGACGCTGGACGATGCGCTTACCGGCCTGGAGACAGAAAAGGCCTCAGCCGAAACCGACCGCGCAATCGTCGCGCAGGCCCGCAGGAGCCGTGACCGGTTTGTCGACCTGCAGCACCGGCTCGCGGCCCGCGCCGAGAAGCTGCGCGGGCTCGAGGCGAACGTCTCGGCGACCGTCAGCAGCCTTGCCTCGGCGAAGGCGGGGCGCCTGGCCTTCCTGCAACGACTGTCGGCGCAGCGGAAGCTCAACCAGGCTGAGATCGGCTCGCTCGACGCGCAGGCCCAGGCAATCGAGGCCCAGGCCCGCCGCGTTGCCGTCCGGCAGGTCGTGAGCACCCAGACCGTCGCCGCGCCTGCTCCTACACCCATCCCAACCGCGACCCCTGTCACGGGCGGCGGCACGACGATGACCGTGACCGCAACGGCTTACACCCTGCAGGGCACGACCGCGACGGGGGCACCGGTCGGCTATGGCGTCGTCGCCGTCGATCCAAGCGTGATTCCCTTAGGGACGCGAATGACGATTCCGGGCTACGGCGAGGGCGTCGCAGCCGACACGGGCGGCGCGATCCAAGGCGCGGTCATCGACCTCTGGTTCCCAACGGGCGCCGAGGCTGCGAGCTGGGGCCGCCGAACGGTCACGATCACCTTGCACTGACTAGACTTCCCGGGTCTGCGGTAACACCCCTGGAGGGGAGGGGATCGAGGTGACGGAACCCATCGAGACGACGACCGCGCCCGAGCAGGCGAATCCACGCGTGCTTCTGGTCGACGATCACGACCTGTTCCGGACGGGCCTACGCAACCTGCTCGAAGAAGAGGGCGTCGATGTGGTCGGGGAAGCGGCCGCCGGCGACGACGCGCTCCGCTACGTCCGAGAGTTGCAGCCGGACGTAGTGGTCATGGATCTCAACATGCCGGGTATGACAGGCGTCGAGGCAACGAAGAAGATCATCGCCCACGCTCCTTTGACCCGCGTGGTCGTGCTGACGATCTCCGACCAGGACGGCGACGTGATGGAGGCGATCTTCGCCGGAGCGTGCGGCTATCTGCTCAAGGACGCGTCGGTCGAGGACGTGATGCGAGGGATCTCGGCCGCGGCCGTCGGCGAATCGCTGATCTCGCCGACGATCGCCGGCAAGGTGCTCGAGCGGATCCGCGCGGCGACCGCGTCGCCCGAGGCGGCGGAGGCGATCCGAGCCGAGCTCTCGGACCGGGAGATCGAGGTCCTGAAGCTGATCGCGAACGGCAAGGACAACGCGCAGATCGCAGCCGACCTGCACATCAGCCCGAAGACCGTCAAGAACCACATCTCCAACATCCTGATGAAGCTTCAGATCGAGAACCGCATTCAGGCCGCGGTCTATGCGGTCCGGAGCGGAATCGTCTGAGGGTCGGCATCTCCACGAGCCGGGTTTAAGCGGCCGTGCCGGCAAAGCCGCCACGGCCTCCAGGTCGGCATCGCAAGCGACGCCTCCGCGCGGTCCGGAGCGGAATCGTCCGAGGGTCGGCATCTCCACGGGCCGGGTTTAAGCGGCCGTGCCGGCAAAGCCGCCACGGCCTCCAGGTCGGCATCGCAAGCGACGCCTCCGCGCGGTGCGTAACGGAATCGTCTAGGCCGCCGCGGAAACGCGGCGCCGGGCGCTTGCAAGCAAGGTGCGCAGCTGCCGCAGGTCGACCGAGGCGCGGCTGAGGCGAAGCGACAGCTCGGCGAGCTCGTCAGCCTTGAGCTCCCGGTCGCGATCGCTCATCTCTGCGGCAAGCTTGCCGATGCGCCGCTCGATCCGAAGCTGTTCGGCCTCGAGCGAGTGCGCCTGCGCGTAGCCGTCGGTGAGTGTGCGCTCGAACCGCGCGCGAGTCTTCTCGTCGTGTGCCGGCGGGCTCTTGCTCAGCGTGTCGAGCTCTCTGCACAACGTGCCGAAATCGATGGCCGCATTGGGGGTCATCGAAGTGATTATCACGTCCCCTCGGCCACCGTTCATGGGCCGCTTGGACTATCTTGGGCCCGCTTGAGGCCCAGGGACCTTGACCTGCTGCATATCGGTCCGAACAATGGATCGATGCGCCGGGCCTTCGCCCTGCTCGCTTGCGCCGCCGCTCTCGCCTTTCCGACTGCCGGAGCCACCGGCTCGGCGAGTTCGAAGCCTCTTGCGCAGCGGCTCGCCCAGGCGCTGGCTGTGCCTCACGTGCCCGCGGCCCACTCGGGCGTCGCGGCCCTGGATCTGACCACGGGAGTTGTGGTTTTCGGCCGCAACACCGCCCTCTCGCTTGCACCCGCGTCGAACGAGAAGCTTCCTGTCACCTACACCGCTCTGGAAGCTCTTGGACCCGATTACCAGATCGCGACCGACGTGCTAGGGCAAGGGGAGCTGGTCGGGACGACCTGGAAGGGATCGCTTGTCCTCCAGGGACACGGCGATCCGACCCTCAACGACGCGGGCCTGAACCGGCTCGCCAAGCAGGTGCGCGCTGCGGGCGTCCGCAAGGTCGCCGGCTTGGTGCTCGGCGACGAGTCCTACTTCGACTCGCGCCGAACGGCACCCGGTTGGAAGCCGTCTTTCTACATCACCCAGTCAGAGCCGCTCTCGGCGCTGACCGTCGACCGGACCTGGTTTCACACGCATCATTCGAGCGCTCCGGCCGCGGCGGCCGCGTCTCTGTTCAAGGACGCTCTACGGAAACAAGGCGTCGCGGTCACGGGCCGCGCTGTCCGAGGGGTCGCGAGCCCGGACGCAGAGGAACTCGCCGAGGTGCTTTCGCCCCGGCTCTCGCAGATCGTCCGCTTCATGGACCGTGAGAGCGACAACTTCACGGCCGAGCTGCTCCTGAAGCAGATCGGCGCGGCGAACGGCACGCCCGGCACGACCGCTGCCGGCGCCGCTCAGGTGCGGACGGCGCTCGCGGAGGCGGGTGTCCCGCTCGCCGGGGTCAGGATCGTCGACGGCTCGGGGCTATCGTCGCTGGACCGGCTCACCGCCCGCGCGATCGTCGGGATCCTGCAGGCCGCGTGGGGAGACCCGACAATCAAACCCTCGTTCCTTTCGGCGCTGGCAGTCGCGGGCCGGAGCGGCACGCTGAAAGACCGCCTGCGGAAGCCGCCCGCGCTCGGAGTGGTACTCGCGAAGACCGGCACGACCTCGATCGCATCAGCGCTCTCTGGCTACGTCCGGGACCGCTACGTCTTCTCGGTGCTGCAGAACGGCCGGCCGGTCTCGTCCTTCTGGGCCCGCCGCGCCCAAGACCGCTTTGCCACTGTGCTAGCTGCGCAGTAGTTCTCTGAGAGCCGCTTCGTCCAGGATCGGGACGCCCTCCTTCTCCGCTTTCGCGAGTTTCGAGCCGGGGCTCTCACCGGCGATCACGCCCGTCGTCTTCTTGGAGACCGAGTCCGCGACCTTGGCTCCCTTCGCCTCCAGCGCCTTGCGGGCCTCGTCGCGGCTGAAGCCCTCGAGCGTCCCGGTAATGACGTAGGTCGAGCCGGTCAACGGCCCCTCCACTGGTCGCTCCTCTGGGCCCGCCTCGAGTCGCAAGCCGACCTTCCTCAGTTCGCCGACGAGACGAAGGTTTTCCTTGTCGGAGAACCACTCCGCGATCGCCTCGGCGCGCTCGGGACCGATGCCTTCCACCTCCTGGATGTCCTCCGGAGCCGCCTCGGCGATGCGCTCAATCGACCCGAAGTGGCGAGCGAGGTTCTGCGCGGTCACCCAACCGACGTCCGGGATGTTAAGCCCGAGGAGGACTCGTGAGAACGGCGTCCGCTTCGAGCGCTCGATCGCCTCGATTGCGTTCGACGCGCTCTTCTCCTGAAAGCCTTCGAGCTCGAGCAGTTGCCCCTTTGTTAGCCGGTAGAGGTCCGGCAGTGAGCGAACCAGCTCGAGCTGCCAAAGGCGCCGCATCAGCTGCTCGCCGACGCCGTCGATGTCGGCCGGGCCCTGAACCCAGTTGATCAACGTCTCGAGGCCGCGCGAGGGGCAGGAGCGGTTCGGGCAGCGGTGCATCGCCTCGCCCTCGGGCTTGACTACTTTTGTCCCGCAAAGCGGGCACTTTTCGGGCATCCGGAAGGGCTTCGTTCCTTTCTTGTGCGGCCCAGCCGGACCGACGATCTGCGGGATTACGTCGCCCGCTCGCTGGACGATCACCGTGTCTCCCTCGCGGATGTCCTTGCGGTTGATGTCCTCTTCGTTGTGGAGCGTTGCCTTCGAGACGGTGACGCCGCCGACCTGAACTGGCTCGAGCATGGCCCAGGGGTTGAGCGCCCCGGTCCGCCCCACCCTGATGGCGATTTTGAGCAGCTTCGTCTGCGCGGTCATCGGCGCCCACTTGAACGCGCGCGCCCAGCGCGGACGGGAGTGAAGCGCGCCGAGGATCGCCTGCTGTTCGAGCGAGTCGACCTTGATCACGATTCCGTCGATTTCGTAGTCGAGCTCCGTGCGCCGCCGCTCCCACTCGCGGCAGCGCTCGGCGACTTCTTCGATCGACGCGAGCCGCTCGGCGAACGGGTTCGTCCGGAAGCCGTGCTTGCGCAGCCATTCGAGCTCTTCCCAGTGGGAGCTCGGCCGCAGGCGCTCATGGGCGCCGAGGCCGTAGACCCAGATCGAGAGCGGCCGAGATGCGGTGATCGAAGAGTCCTTTTGCCGGAGCGACCCCGCCGCCGCGTTTCGCGGATTCGGAGCGAGCTTCTGGCCGAGCTCGGCGATGCGCTCGTTCAGCTCGCGGAAACCGGAGAGCGGCAGGTAGACCTCGCCGCGCACCTCGACGATCGGCGGTGCATCGTCGCCCAGGATGCGCAGTGGGATCGCCTTGATCGTCTTCAGGTTGACCGTCACGTCCTCGCCCTGGACTCCGTCGCCGCGCGTGGCGCCGCGCGTAAGCAAGCCGTTCTCGTAGGTCAGGCTGACCGCGAGCCCGTCGATCTTCGGCTCGATCACGTAGGCGACCGGCTCGTCCGAGTCGAGCCGTCTCCGCACATCTTCGGCCCATTTGAAGAGGCTCTCGTCGTCGGTCACTTTCTCGAGCGAGCCCATCGGCGTCAGATGCTCGACCTTCTGGAAGCGCTCGCTCAAGGGGGCGCCGACGCGCTGGGTCGGGGAGTCGGGCGTGATCCGGTCGGGATGCTCGTCCTCGAGCGCCTTCAGCTCGTCGTAGAGCCGGTCGTAGGCAGCGTCGGAGATCTCGGGATCGTCGAGGACGTGGTAGCGGTAGAGGTGATGATTCAGTTCGGCGCGGAGCTCGTCGAGCCGCGCCTGGACGTCCTTGACTTCGGACACTGCCATCTCCGCTGATGCTAGCGAGGGCGCCTAGCGCCCCAAGTCGTCACGGCCGGGGTCAGACCCCGGCCGTAGCCTCTCCGGACGTTCCAGGTGTCGCAACCGGCCACTGTCTGGGGTCAGATCCCCGACAGGTCGGTAACGGACGCTGACGAGGTAGAGGCCCCACGGGGGCGCCGTCGTACCCGCCTCCGCGCGCTCGCGGCCTTCGAGCAGACGTGCCAGATCCTCCGGCGAGCGCTCGAGCATCGTCCCGACCAGCGTCCGGACCATGTGCCGCAGGAAACTGTCGGCTGTGAGCTCGAACTCGAGCGCCTCGCCGCGCCGGTGCCAGACCGCTCTCTCGATCGTGCGCGTGAAGACCCGGTGCTTCGTCTCGGCAGGCGTGAACGCCCGGAAGTCGTGCTCGCCTAGCAGAAGATCCGCCGATTCGGCGAGCCGCTCCTCTTCGAGCGGCCGCGGATACCACCAGCTGCGGTGCGCCTCGAACGGCGACGGCGTGCGGCGCCGGTAGATGCGATAGCGGTAGCTCCTTGCGCACGCCCACCGGCGAGCGTGAAAGTCGGGGGCAGCGGCCTCGGCACCGCTAACCGTAACGTCGTCTGGAAGCTCGGCGTTCAACGCTTCTGCGGCACGTTCGGGCGGAGGCCCGCCCTCGGCTTCGACGCTCGCAACCTGCGCCAGAGCATGGACGCCGGTGTCCGTCCGCCCGGCGACCGCGAGCTCCCCCCACGTCGCAAAGACATCGTCGAGGGCTTCGCGCACGACCCCTTCGACGGTCCGCAGGCCGGGCTGCGCGGCCCAGCCTCGAAAGCCCGTGCCGTCGTACTCCAGCGTTAACTTGAGCCGCACGTCAGGGCATCCTGACGGTTGTTGTCAGGCTTGCCTTATGATCGGAATACTTGCAAGCCGTCTGATAGACTCTAATCGAATGAGCGACCGCCAGGTCTTTCTCCTCCAGCGCGTCCAACCCGCGATGACGGGCCTGATCGACGGCTCGCTCTCCACGCTGGCGCCGATCTTCGCCGTCGCGCTGGCCACCCACAAGCCACACGTCGCCTTCTTCGCCGGCCTCGCCACCGCGATCGGGGCGGGGATCAGCATGGCGTTCTCGGAGGGGCTTTCGGACACAGGGGAGTTCACCGGCCGCGGCAATCCGTTCGTCCGCGGCTCGATTACCGGCATCGGCACGTTCATAGGTGGAATCCTCCACACGCTGCCCTTCTTGATTCCGCACTACCGGATCGCGCTGATCTCGGCGATCGTCGTCGTGGCTTTCGAGCTGCTGACGCTCGCTTGGCTGCGCTGGCGGTTCTTCGAGGTCAGCTTCGCGCGTGCGCTCGCCACCCGCCGCGTAACTGAGCGGCTAGCCCCCGCGGGGCACGTAGTCGACAAGCTCCAGGTATGCCATCTCGGCCGCGTCTCCCTGGCGGGGGCCGAGCTTGACGATCCGGGAGTAGCCGCCGGGCCGGTCCGAGAACCGCGGCCCGACCTCGCTGAAGAGCTTGTGGACGACATCCTGCGAGCGGAGGAACTTCAGCGCCTGCCGCCGGGCCGGCACGTCGCCGCGTCGGCCCAGCGTGATCATCTCCTCGGCGACGGGGCGGACTTCCTTCGCCTTCGCAACAGTCGTCTTGATCCGGCCATGCTCGATCAGGGACGCGGTCAGGTTGGCGTAGAGCGCCTTGCGGTGCGCGGAGTCCCGCCCGAGCTTCCTGCCGGCCCGCTGGTGGCGCATGGGGCTAAGAGACCCCTCCGCCGCTGCCGCCGTTCTCCCCACGCAGGGTGAGGCCGTGCGTCGCGAGCGTTTCCTTGACCTCTTCGATCGACTTCTTGCCGAAGTTCGGGATCGCAGCGAGCTCGTTCTCCGTCTTCACGACGAGATCGCCGATCGTCTCGATCCCGACGCGCTTGAGGCAGTTGTACGAGCGGACGCCGAGCTCGAGCTCCTCGATCGGGAAGTTCTCCATCCCGTGGGCGAGCGCCGGCTCCGCGCCGCCGCCGCCGTCGGTGGCAGCGGCCGCCTCGCCGAAGCCCTCGATCCGGTCGAGATCGGTGAAGATCGCGAGCTGGCGGATCAGGATCTCGGCGGCCTGGCCGATCGCGTCGCGCGGATCGAGCGAGCCGTCTGTCGTGACGTCGAGGATCAGCTTGTCGTAGTCGGTGCGCTGGCCGACGCGGGCGGCTTCGACATCGTACGAGACCCGACGGACAGGCGAGAAGATCGAGTCGACCGGGATGACTCCGATCGTGTGCTCGGGCCCCCGGTTCAGCTCGGCCGGCACGTAGCCCCGGCCTCGGCCGATCGTCAACGTCACCTCGAGCTTGCCCTTCTCGGACAGGTTCGCGATCTCGAGGTCCGGATTGAGGATCTCGAGCTCGGCCGGCGCTTCGATGTCCTTGGCCGTGATGGAACCGGCTCCCCGCTTCGACAACCGCACCTCGATCTCGGGCGAGTCGCCGTGCAGGCGCGCGATCAAGTTCTTGAAGTTGAGGAGGATGTCGGTGACGTCCTCGCGGACACCCGGTAGCGTCGTGAACTCGTGCGCGACGCCCTCGATCTTGACCGAGGTGACGGCGGCGCCCTCGAGCGAGGAGAGCAGCACGCGGCGCAGCGAGTTGCCGAACGTGTAGCCGAAGCCGCGGTCGAGCGGCTCGATCTGGAAGATCCCGCGGTTCTCGTCCACCTCCTCGTGGACGATCTTCGGGACCTGGAACTCCATCAAACTGGTACGGACTGCCATGTACTTCCCTTCTTTGCGGTTGTGCGTAGCGGTTTCCGGTTACTTGCTGTAAAGCTCGACGATCAGCGATTCTTGGACGGGAGTGTCGATTTCCTGCCGCGCGGGCAGCTTCAAGATCTTGCCCGTGAGGCCGTCGTGGTCGGCCTGGAGCCACGGAGCGACGGAGGCCGTGAGGTCGGTAGCGTCACGGATGACCTGCTCGGCCGAGCTGCCCGGTGACATCGAAACGATGTCGTCCGGCTTCACCTGGTAGCTCGGGATGTTGACCCGCCTGCCGTTGACGTGGAAGTGGCCGTGGCGTACGAGCTGGCGCGCCTGCGCGCGCGAGGCGGCGAAGCCGAGCCGATAGACGACGTTGTCGAGCCGCGTCTCGAGCATCCGCAGCAGCTCCTCGCCGGTCACGCCCGAGCCCTTGGCCGCCTTCGTGTAGTAGGTGCGGAACTGCTTCTCGAGCAAGCCGTAGTAGCGACGCGCCTTCTGCTTCTCGCGCAGCTGTAGCAGGTACTCGCTCTGCTTGATGCGGCCGCGGCCGTGCTCGCCGGGTGGATACGACCGGCGCTCGATCGCACACTTCTCGGTCAGGCAGCGCTCGCCCTTGAGGAAAAGCTTCATGCCCTCGCGGCGGCAGATGCGGCACTTGGGGCCGGTGTCGCGGGCCATTAGACACGCCTCCGCTTCTTGGGCCGCACGCCGTTGTGGGCCTGCGGGGTGACGTCCTTGACGCCGAGGATCTCGAGCCCGGCTGCCTGGAGCGAGCGGATCGCGGTCTCGCGGCCCGAGCCAGGCCCCTTGACGAAGACCTCGACCTTCTGAAGGCCGTGCTCCATGCCCTTCCGGGCGCACGCGTCGGCGGTCACCTGGGCGGCGAAGGGCGTCGACTTGCGCGAGCCCTTGAAGCCGGCCGAGCCCGCAGACTCCCACGCGATCACGTTGCCCTCGCCGTCGGTGAGCGAGACGATCGTGTTGTTGAACGACGTCTTGATGTGCGCCTGCCCGATCGCGATGTTCTTGCGAACGCGGCGGCGCGTGCGACCACGGGTCGCGGCTCTTCGCGGAGTCGGGGGCATCAGGTCTTGGTCGCCGCCTTCTTGCCGCGGCCGACGGTCTTCTTCGGGCCCTTGCGCGTGCGCGCGTTGGTTTTCGTCCGCTGGCCGTGCACGGGCAGCCCACGACGGTGGCGCAGGCCGCGGTAGGCGCCGATCTCCTGCAGCCGCTTGATCGCCTGCTGGCGCTCACGGCGCAGATCGCCCTCGACCTGGAGCGTGTCGATGAACTCGCGGAGCTTCGTCACCTCGTCGTCGGTCAGGTCCTTGACCTTCTCGTCCGGCGAAAGGCCCAGCTCGGCGCAGACCTTGCGCGCGGTCGGCTGTCCGATGCCGTAGATGTACGTCAGCCCGATCTCGAGCCGCTTCTGGTTCGGGAGATTGACTCCGGCGATTCGCGCCATATAGCTCCTAGCCTTGCCTTTGCTTGTGTCGGGGATTCGTGCAGATGACCATGGTCTTGCCGTGCCGCTTGATCACGCGGCACCGCTCGCACATGGGCTTGACTGAGGCTCGTACTTTCATTTCATCAACGCTCTCTGTAGGTGATTCGACCCCGGGTGAGGTCGTAGGGCGACAGTTCCACCTTCACCTTGTCGCCCGGAAGGATGCGGATGTAGTGCTTTCGCATCTTCCCGGAGATCTTCGCCAGCACTTCATGCCCGTCTTCCAGCTTGACGCGGAACATCGTGCTCGGAAGGGCCTCGGTGATCTCGCCTTCGACCTCGATCTTGTCTTCTTGCTTCGCCAATTACCTCACAGAAACCGCGCCTCATCAGCGCGGTTTGTCAGGACACGGAAAAACACGGCTCGCGCCGCGGCTCGTCATGGTAGCAAACCCGCTTGGACTGGCCGTTTCGCGGCCGTGAGCACGCGCGGCCCCTCCTCGGTCACGGCGACCGTGTGCTCGAAGTGCGCCGACAGCGACCCGTCGGCCGAGGAGATCGACCATTCGTCCGCGTGCATGACCACTTCCGGGCCGCCGGCCGTGATCATCGGCTCGAGCGCGAGAGTCATGCCCGACAGCAGCGCCGGGCCACGTCCCGGCGCGCCGAAGTTCGGGATCTGCGGGTCCTCGTGGTAGGCACGGCCGACGCCGTGGCCGACGAGGCTGCGGACGACCGAGAAGCCCGCGGCCTCGACCACGGTCTGGATCGTATGGCCGATATCGGAGACGTGATTGCCGACCCGCGCCTGCTCGATCCCGGCGAAGAGCGCCTCCTGGCAGACGTCGAGCAACCGCTGGGCCTCCGCCGAGATCTCGCCGACCCCAAAGGTGTAGGCGCTGTCGGCGATCAGGCCGTCGAGAGTGACCCCGAGGTCGACCGAGACGATGTCGCCCGCCGCAGCAACATAATCAGTAGGGATCCCGTGCACGATCATCGCGTTGGGGGAGATACAGAGCGTCGCCGGGTAGCCGCGGTAGCCCTTCGAGGTCGGAACGCCGCCCCGCTCGCGGATGTACTCCTCCGCGAGCCGATCGAGCTCGAGCATCGAGACTCCTGGGCTGAGCTCCTCGCCGATCATCGCCAGCGTGTCGGCGACGACGTCGCCGGCGCGGGCCATGCCTTCGATCTCCGCCCGGGACTTGCGGAGAATCATCGGACGGCGACCTGCTCCAAGGCGGCCTGGATCTCGGCGAAGACCTCATTCGGCGTCCCGTCGGCGTGGATCGGAACGAGGACGCCCTGGGTGCGGTAGTGCTCGATCAGCGGCTCGGTCTCGCGGTGATAGAGCTCGAGACGCGTGCGGATCGCTTCGGGCGTGTCGTCAGGGCGCTGTTCTTCCCGGGCGCGCTTGAGCAGCCTTGCGATGCAGATCTCGTCCGAGACCTGGAGCGCGAAGACGACCGTCAGCTCACGGCCGATCTCCCGCAGCATCGAGTCGAGGGCATCCGCCTGCGGCGTCGTTCGCGGGAAGCCGTCGAGGACGAAGCCCTCGGCGGCGTCGGCCTCCTCCAGCCGCTCGCGGATCAGCTCGATCATCAGCTCGTCCGGGACGAGCTCGCCCTGCTCGAGGATCGGCCCGACCTGCCGGCCGAACGGCGTGCCTGCAGCGATCGCGGCACGGAGCATGTCGCCCGTCGCGATGTGCGGGATCCCGTATTCGGCCGAGATCCGCTTGGCCTGCGTCCCTTTGCCGGACCCCTGCGGCCCGAGCAGCAAGATTTTCACCCCGACCTCCTGGCCGGCGGCCCCTCCCGCCGGGCCAAGCCCCGCTCCGGGGTCGCCTTCCCCGCCTGGCGGCGCGCTGCTCTACGGGGCCGCTTTAGTAACGCTGTCCCCTCCGGCATCACACCGCCAGACGGGGCCCAGAAGGCCGGGGACACGTCAGCGCAAGAAGCCTTCGTAGGAGCGCATCATCATCTGCGACTCCATCTGGCGCATCGTGTCGAGCGCTACGCCGACGACGATCAGCACCGAGGTGCCACCGAGGGCGCGCGAGGTTGCCTGCGAGAAGCCGCCGTAGCGGATGAAGAGGCTGGGGGTCACGGCGATGATGGCGAGGTAGAGCGAGCCCGGCAACGTCAGGCGGGTCAGCACGCGATCGAGGTACTGCGCGGTCGGCGGACCCGGACGGATGCCTGGGATGTAGCCGCCGTACTTACGCAGGTTGTCGGCCTGGTCGACCGGGTTGAACTGGACCGCGGTGTAGAAGTAGGTGAAGACGACGATCAGCACCGCCTCGGTCAGCAGGTAGCCCCAACTCGAGGGCTGGAAGTGCCGGTTGACGAACGTCTGCGTCGAGGGCACGAATTCGGCGATCGTCGGCGGGAAGGCCATCACCGCAGCCGCGAAGATGACGGGAATCACGCCGGCCATGTTCACGCGCAGCGGCATGTAGGTCGAGCCGCCCGAGGTCATGCGCCGGCCGACCATCTGCTTGGCGTACTGGATCGGAATTCGCCGCTGCCCCTCCTGGATGAAGACCACCGCCACGACGACCCCGATCGCCACGAGCGGGAAGAACAGCTTCTCCATCGGGCCGCCGTTGTACCAGGCGACGACGCCCGCGGGAGCCGTGGCGAGGATCGAGGCGAAGATCAGAAGCGAGATCCCGTTTCCGATCCCGCGCTTCGTGATCAGCTCGCCCATCCACATCAGCAGCGTTGTCCCCGCGACGAGCGTGACGACGATCAGGACCAGTCGGCCCGAGTTTGCGGCCAGCACGCCCTCGCGCTTGAACAGGAAGGCGTAGCCGGTCGCCTGCGCGGCGGCGAGCCCGACGGTCAGATAGCGCGTGTACTGGTTGATCTTGGCCATCCCCGCCTCGCCCTCCTTCTGGAGCTCCTCCAGCTTCGGGATCACGACGGTCAGGAGCTGGAGGATGATCGAGGCGGTGACGTAAGGCATGATCCCGAGCGCGAAGATCGAGAATCGCGACAGCGCCGAGCCCGAGAACAGGTTCAGCAGCCCGAGGATCGAGCTGCCGCGGCCGCCCGAGCCGAAGAAGTCCTGAATCGACTTCGAGTCGACGCCGGGGGCGGGCATCCAGGAGCCGAGTCGGTACAGGCCCAGGATCAGGCCGGTGAACATGACCCTGCGGCGCAACTCGGGAACGCGCCACGCATTGGCGAGCCAGGAGAACATTATTCGCCCGAAGCCTGATCGGCTTCCGGCGAGGAATCAGGCTCGTCCGCAACCTCAGGCTGGTTGGATTCGGGACTCTCTGCTGCTTCTTCCTCCGTTTCGGGCGGCTCGGGCTCGGCCTGCGGGATCTCGGCGCGAGGCTTTCGCTTGGGCTTGCGGGGTTCGGGTTCCCCGCGGAGCCAGGTGATCGAGCCACCCGCCTGTTCGATCTTCTCGCGCGCGCTCTTGGAGAAATTGTGAGCGCTGACAGCGAGCTTCTTCGAAAGATCGCCGTGGCCGAGGATCTTCAGGTCGTACTTCGTGTTCCGGATCAGGCCGGCCGCGGCGAGCGACTCGGGCGTGATCTCGGTGCCGGCGTCGAACCGCTCGAGGTCACGAACGTTGACGGCGACCGTGTGCGAGCGGTGCGGGCCCATCGGCATCGCGTCCTTCGAATACGGGCCGCGCTGCTTGCCGAGGCGCATGTAGATCGGCATCTGGCCACCCTCGAAGCCGGCGCGCATCTTGTGCGAGCCGGAGCGCGACTTCTGCCCCTTGAGACCGCGCGTCGAGTAACGCCCCTTGCCGGAGCCCAAGCCGCGGCCGACGCGCTTGCGATCCTTGCGCGCCTGGGCGGGCTTGAGATTGGAAAGGTTGAGCTTCTCAGGCACGCTACGCGTCCTCGACCTTCACCAGGTGGCGAACCTTCCTGAGCATACCGGCGAGCTGCGGACTCTCCGCATGCTCGGCGGAGCGGCCGATCTTGCCGAGACCGAGCGCCCGCAGCGTGCCGCGATGCTGCCCGCTCTGGCCGATCTGGCTACGCGTCTGGGTTATCTTCAACTTCTTCACTCCTGAAAGTCCTCCGAACTTTCAGGAGGAGGTCCGCCTTCGGCGGATTCTGCCGCTACAGGCTCAGCGGTCGCGGTCGACTCTGCGGGTTCTTCCGGTCGCGCTGGGATTGGAAGGACCTGCGAAACCGTGAGCCCGCGGATCTGCGCGACCTCCTCCGGCCGGCGCAGGCGCCGCAGGCCATCGACTGTCGCCTTGAGCATGTTGATCGGGTTCGTCGTTCCGAGGCTCTTCGCGAGGATGTCGCGAACGCCGCCGAGCTCGAGCACGGCGCGAACGCCCCCGCCCGCGATCACGCCAGTCCCCTCGCTCGCGGGCCGCAGCAGCACCCGCGCGGCTCCGAACTCACCCAGGATCTCATGGGTGATCGTCGTGCCCTTCTTCGGCACGGTAAACAGGTTCTTCTTGGCGTCGTCGACCGCCTTCGAGATCGCGAGCGGCACCTCGCGCGCCTTGCCGTAGCCGACGCCGACCCGGTCGACCTCGTCACCGATCACGACGAGGGCCGTGAACGAGAATCGCCGCCCGCCTTTGACGACCTTGGCGACGCGGTTGATCTCGACCACGCGCTCCTTGAGCTCACGCTCTCGCTCACGCTCGATCACTTCACGTTCAACCGGAGTCGTGCTCGTCATCAGAACTTGAGTCCTCCTTCGCGTGCGCCCTCTGCCAGCGCCTTCACGCGTCCGTGGTACAGGTAGCCACCGCGGTCGAAGACGACGGTCTCGAGCTCCGCCTGCTTCGCCCGCTCGGCCAGCAGCTTGCCGACCTCCGCCGCCTGCTGCGTCTTGTTGCCCTTGAACGACTTTTTCAGGTGCAGCCAGCTCGCGGCAGCGAGCGTCTTCCCCTCCGCATCGTCGACGAGCTGTGCCTCGATCCCGCTGTTCGAACGGTAGACAACGAGACGCGGCCGCTCGGCGGTGCCGTAGATCTTGCCGCGGACGCGCCTGTGGCGGCGGGCGCGGGCTTGGGGCTTGGTCAGGACGGCCATCACGGATCACAGCTCCTTTGCAAGCCAATCACGCCCGTTTCCCGGCGGCCCAGCCGCCTGTCCGCGTCAGCGGACCAGTGGAAGGGAAACCAGCGCGAAGCGATCGGGAGGTTCCCCCAGCATGGACAGAATTCCGCTGCAAGCCAATCACGCCCGTTTCCCGACCTTCCTTCGCACGTACTCGCCCTCGTAGCGGATCCCCTTGCCCTTGTAGGGCTCGGGCGGGCGCACCTTGCGCACCTGCGCTGCCAGCTCGCCGACCTGCTGCTTGTCGATCCCCTTGACGAGCACGGAGGTCGGAT
>VAXH01000118.1 GCA_005883955.1 Actinomycetota bacterium
CGGCGCAGGTGGACGGCAGCGTCGTCATCGACGGGGTCTCGCTCTACAAGATCAGTCTTCCGAATGGGCTGGTCGGCTATTTCGACAAGAACGACTACATGCCGCGCTACCTCGACGATCCGCAGAGAGACGGTGGCGACGTCGTGCGCCTCCGCGTCGCGGCCTACGAGTACCTGCCGATGACGCCCGCCAATCGAGCGCTTCTCAGCATCAGCGCGCAGCATCCGGGCGCACGGATCGACACGAAGCCGGCAGACGCACTGAGCGGGAAATGACGAGCTGGCAGTGCGACGGGATCTGGGAGGTGATTGCGCCGCAAAAAACCGAGGGCCCGGGTTACAACCATCTTCATCGGGGTCTGCTCTAGCGAAAGAGTCAAGCTGGCAGGCACCGACGCCGCGTGGCGCTCCGCGCGTGACTCTCTTCGTGACCTGGGTACGCTCGGCACATGAGCCACACGACTACTTGCGCGCTCGATCCGAATCACACGCACGCCGAGGACCTGGTCGAGCACGCGGACGCCGACGAGCACGACCACGCGCACGGGCTAGTTGACCGTTCCATCCTGCGCTCTCGCGCAGGGATTCGTGCGGTCTCGTGGAGCCTCGCGATCTTGACCGTGACCGCGCTTGCCCAGGCGTTTATCTACAGCCGAACCTTGAGCGTCGCGCTTCTCGCCGATCTGATCCACAACTTCGGCGACGCCTTGACGGCGATCCCGCTCGGGATCGCCTTCTACCTGAGGAGTGCTCGCGGCGAGCGCTGGGCTGGAGTTGCGGTCGTACTCGCGATCTTCATCAGCGCGCTGGTCGCGCTCGGTCAGACGATCGAGCGCTTCATCCACCCGCGCAGTCTCTCTCACCTCTGGTTGCTCGCGGCGGCGGGCGTGCTCGGCTTCATCGGCAACGAGATCGCAGCCCAGGTCCGGCTTCGGGCGGGGCGGCGGCTGAACAGTCCGGCACTCGTGGCCGACGGCAACCATGCCCGCGTCGACGGCTTCGTCAGCCTGGGTGTTCTCGCAAGCGCGGCGGTCGTCGCACTCGGCCTCCCGATCGCTGACCCAGTCATCGGCCTCGCCATAACGGCGATCATCCTTCAGATCACCTGGGAGAGTTGGCATACCGTTCGGGCTGATAGCTGACCGAAGAGGCTGGCAGCTTTACGCAGCAAGACCCGAGTCCGGGCCGATTCGGATTATCGACCAACTCGAGGCGAAGGGCGGCCGGTGATCGACAACAGTCGGTCCGTTTGCGCGAAGCGGATGACGGCAAGGACGGCTCTTTTTGAAGCGCATTGCCGCTAAATCGCGCCGGGATAACGCTTCATTCTCCCAGCCTGGGAGAAACCGACTCGCGGAGTTGGACGAAATTCCGCGCGCTGTGAACAAGTTTCCGCATAGCGACGCCGTTTCACTCGGCCGCGGCCTTTCAGAGGACAGCGGCGCCACTCTTGAAGAACGGGGAGAGATGCGTCAGAGTTGAGGCTCGGCGTCTCGGGCGGGCGGGAGCGAGGACGGATCGGAGCTCGTGCAAAAAGCGCTTGCGCCCCAGCAGGTCATTCGGGTTCTGATCATCGACGATGAGCCGCTCTTTCGACACGGGGTGGCGGCGGCACTGGGGGATGATGAGCGGCTCGAGTTCATCATCAGCGAGGCAGGCGATGGGGAGGCCGGACTCGCCCGGATCGCCTCCGAAAAGCCCGCGGTCGTACTCCTTGACCTGAACATGCCCGGGCTCGACGGGCACGCTGTTCTCCGCCAGGTCAAGGAGCGTTGGCCTCAGATCCGGGTCATCGTTTTGACCGGCTCCGATTCGCCGGAAGACCGCCGTCGAGCGGAGCAAGCCGGCGTCGATGCCTTCGTTGAGAAGCGAGACGCTGTCGGCCTAGGGCTGCTCCAGACTCTCGTACGAACACTTACCTCTGAAGGACACTAGGCCCGATGGCTTGGCGAAGGCGCGGCGTCAGCTCGAGGAAGCTAAGCCCTTGAGGGAAGCTGTGGCGGGGTCGCGAGGGCTCCTCGCTCGCGCGGCCGCATGGGGAGTGGCCGGCTTGCTCGCGCTGACGGTCGTGTTGTCCGCAACCCCGTCGGTGCGAGCACAACGAGCGGGCTCCAGGCATGGCATCCCTGGGGCGCTTCCGCGCGGCTTCGTCTACCAGTACACCGACAGCTACCACGGTTGGCCCATTGCGCCGGTTCACGAACAGCACCCGGTCCGCTCCTCCTTTCTCGATCCCCGCGGCCTCGACGAGAACGGGCTCGCCGGCTACCACTTCGGAATCGACATCAGCGTCAACGACAGGGACCCGGACCCCGGCGCCCCCAGCCTTCTCAGCCATCGGGTCTACGCGGTCGGGAGCGGTATGACAGACGTCAGAGAGCGGGTCGACTCCGCTCCCTGCGCCGACCGGCGCCTTGCGGTAGGCCATTTCGCCTACTGGCACGTCTCCCCGACTGTGCCCGACAACGTTTGGGTGCACGCCGGCGACCCGATCGGCTGGACCTGCCTCGGTCAGTGGCACGTGCACCTCTCGGAGTGGCAGATGCTCGACGGCCGACACGTCTGGGTAAACCCTTTGCACGCGCACGGAAAATTGCTGCCCTACCTCGACACCAAGCCGCCCGTGATAGGCGCCCTCCGCTTCTTCACGCCACCGCTGATGCCGTGGCACCCGCGCATCGATCTGATGCAGCCGGACAGCGCCCAACGCCTCGCGGCGTCGGATCTCTACGGTCGCATAGAGCTCCGCGCCGAGATCGAGGACATCCAATCGTTCGGCGGCTGGCTCAAGTGGCATCACCGCTTGGAAACCCGCCTGCACCCCTATCGCGTTGCCGTCTCGATCAGATCGCTCGCGACGCACGCGCTCGTCTTGAATCGAATCGCCTTTCAAAGCGACCAGATTCCGCAGACGCCGTACCTCGTCCACTACGCGCCCGGCACGGTCGAGAACGTGCCGGTGCCTGAATGCGTGGCCCAGGCGGCGACCGTCTGCACGGGAGACCTCTGGTTCCGTCCGTTTTCGCGCTTTAAGCAGGAGTTCTGGGACACCCGAGAAGTCCCCAACGGCCGCTACGAGGTCATCGTCCGAGCCTGGGACCTGAAGCGCAACCTGGCAGAGAGAGGCGTGCGGGTCGTCGTCCGCAACTCCTAGAGACTGACTCGTGGGCGGCTTCGAACCTGGTTTACGAGCATTCGAACGGCCCAGGAGATCCCCTCGCGGCTAGGGTGCCCGCTCCTGACGACGACACCGACCCTCACGGCCATCGGACAGTTCACGATCGGGTTTGACCACAGAGATCGCGAGCGACTGCATGCCCTCTGGGATCGGGCAATCGATTCCGAACGCTGGTCGGAGGGCGAACTCCTCCGCGAGTTCGAGCGGGCCTGGGAGCAATGGAACGGCTTGCCCGCGGTCGCGTACTCGAGTTGGAGCGGCGCCGCGGCGGCGGCGCTCGAATTCGCGGGCGTCAAGGGCGAGACCGTTCTCTGCCCCTCGAACACGTTCATCGCGACACCCTTGGCAGCGCTTCGCGCCGGGGCACGAGTGGAGTTCGTGGACTGCAATCGCGAAGACCTCTGCCTCTCGTTCGAGGACTTGGAACGAAAGGCGCTCGCGCATCGACCTAGGGCCGTCTTTCTCGTTCACATCGGCGGCCATCTCGCTTTCGAGACCGAGGAGATCGCCGCCTTCTGTGCAGCCGAGGGCATCTTCCTGATCGAGGATTGCGCCCACGCCCACGGGGCAGACTGGAATGGACGTCGGCCGGGAAGCTGGGGCGACGCCGGAATCTGGTCCTTCGCGCCGACGAAGACGATCTCGACCGGCGAAGGAGGAATGCTCGTCTCGCGCCGGCCGGAGCTGATCGAGTTTGCGAGAGCGTTTCGGAACTACGGCAAGCCGGATCACACGGTCCAGGGTCTCAACTACCGGATGAACGAGTTCACGGCTGCGCTCGGCATCGTCAACACTGCCCGCCTAGACGAAATCGTCGCCTCGAAGAATGCGGCGGCCCGCGAAATCCTCGACCCCCTGCACCCGGCAAGGTTGGGTCTGCCGGACGGGATGACCTCCGGGCTCTACAAGTACATCGTCTTCGAGCCGATCGCGCGTACGTCCGGGCTCGTCTACGAGACTCCCTGTCACCGCCTGCTAGGTCATCAGGTCGAGCTGCCGAACAGCGACTGGGTGGCGGCAAACCACTGGTGCGTTCCGCTCTACTACCACGGCCCCGATGCGAACGTTGGGCTCGGAGGGACGGATCGGAAATGAAGGTCCTCGTCACCGGCGGCGCGGGGTTCATCGGCTCGCATGTCGTCGACCGGCTGCAGGCTTGCGGCCACGCACCGCGGATCTTTGATCTCGTCCAGTCTCTCCACCACGACCCGGACTTGGTCGAAACGAAGCTCGGCGACCTGAGTGACACCGTCGCACTCGCAGAGGCGATGCGCGACTGCTCGGCAGTCGTCCACCTCGCCGCCGTCTCGGACGTGAATGACGTCGTTGCGAACCCGGACCGCGCTGAGCTCGTGAACGCGCGTGGAACCGAGCTCGTGCTCGAGGCCGCACGAACGAACGGAATTCGGCGCGTCGTCTACGCGAGCACGATCTGGGTCTACGGAGGCGCCACGGGCGTCGAGCCGCTGGACGAGTCCACGCTTCTTACCAGGCCACCGCATCTCTATACGGCCACGAAACTCGCAGGGGAGATGTACTGCCATTCCTACGCCGAGCTCTATGGACTGCAGCCGACGGTCCTACGCTTTGGCATTCCCCACGGCCCGCGTGCCCGCGCGACGAGCGTGGTCGCGACCTTCGTTCGCCGAGCTAGCGACGGCAAGCCATTGGTGATCATGGGCGACGGCCTCCAGACGCGCCAGTTCATCTACGTCGAGGATCTCGCCGCGGGCATCCTGGCCGGCCTCACTCCCGTGGCCGCCGGTCGCACGTATAACCTCGTGCGCGATGAGCTGACGAGTGTCCGGGAAATCGCCGAAATCGTGCGCGACCTCGTCCGGGATGTGCCGATCGTCTACACGGCGGAGCGTCAGGCGGACCTGGAGAACCGGGTGATTTCAGGGACGCGAGCCTGGCATGAACTCGACTGGCGTCCTCGGACGAGTTTTCGGCAAGGGGTACGCCGCTACGTGGAGTCGCTCAGCGTCGCGGACGGAACGCCGAGCTCGACGATTTCCTCCAGGATCAGCGGCAGCGCGGCGACCGTCATGCGCCAAGAGCCAGAGACGCTGTAGTGGTCGGCATCGTGAAGCAAGACGACGTCACCTGGGCGTAAGCCGGCGACGGCCCGGCCGGCGATCGATTCCGGTGACTCGCTGCCGCTCCAGTCGCGACCCCACCGAGACCAGAGCATCGGCTTCCAACCGCCGCGCCTGACGATGGGAAGGGCGCCGGCGCTGAAGATGCCGTACGGGGGCCGGTAGAAGACGGGGCGTTGCCCCGTCGCCTCGCCGATCAACGCGTCCGCTTGCTCGAGCTCGCGCGCAAGTGAGGCAGGCGACCGGCGAAGCAGGAGCTTGTGCTCGTGGCCGTGCAGCGCGACTTCGTGCCCGCGGCGAACGATCTCGGCGGCGATGCGGGGGAATCGCTCGACTTGCTCGCCGACGAGGAAGAAGGTCGCCCGCGTCTTGTAGCTGTCGAGGAGCTCCAGCGTGGCGGGCGTTCCCTCCGGGTGAGGGCCGTCGTCGAAGGTGAGTGCGACGGCGTTCGTCCGCTCGACCCGGCAGGCAATGCCGAGGGCACCGGCGAGCACCCGAATGTGTGCCGCGGGGGCGGGCAGAACCCAGCGCGTAACTACGCCGGTTCCGACGAGTAGGGGCCAGCGCCCGATGGTCAGCCCTCAGCCGCGTCGGCTCTGGTTCTCGATTGTCCATCCCGGCTCGCCTGGGAAAGAACGATCGAGGCGGCGGACGGAAGGCTCGAAAAGCTGCGATCGGGCCGCTTCGGCTTTGCGAGCGCGCGACGCAGAGCCTCGACGAGCTCCGGCGCCGAGCTCGCAACGTCGGCGAGCCCGAACCGGCGGAAGGCCTCGTTCTGTCGGCGAATGTGGCCTCGGCCCCACCCGAACGAAATCGCTGGGCAGCCGCACATCACCGCTTCGAGGACGGTCAGGCCACCTGTGGAGTGGACGAGCACGTCGGCCGCGGTGAGCCAATTTCGCATCCGGTCGGTGAACCCTTCGACGCGGACTCGACCGTCGGATTCAAACTGCCGGCGGAGTTGGTCGCGCAGCCCTTCGTTTCGGCCGCACAGACAGACAACGAGTCCTACCTCCGCCAGGGTGAGTGCCTGCTCGACGGCTACGTCGAAGTCGCCAACGCCCCAGCCACCGCCCGAGAC
>VAXH01000126.1 GCA_005883955.1 Actinomycetota bacterium
CGATCGACCCAGGCACATAACCCCATGTGTTCGAGTCTCCGAAGAGGACGATCGTCTTCACGGGATGCTGTCGATCCTAACCCGCCCGACCTCGATGCCCATGCGCACCGGCTCAGGGGACATTGCCGAACGCTGTCCCAGGCAAGGGTTGCTTGTCGCTGTCCCTACCGGACTGGGCCACGCGCCAGAATGCCGACTGCACCTCGCTCACATGGTCGCCATCCGATCGCGGCGCTGGACGATCTTCCGCGCATGCGGATAACTGTCGAGGGAAGGCGCTTCGGGGTAGGCCCTTCCCGAGCTGGATTACGTGGTCGGCGTCGACACGCACCTCGACGAGCACGTGTTGGCGATCGTCGCCGCGCGCTCGGGCGCGGTCGTCGCACAACACTCGATACAAGCGAGCGCCCCCGGTTACGCCGCGGCGCTTCGGTTCGCAGCGGATGAGGCCAACAGCGCCCGCGTCTGGGCGATCGAGGGCACAGGCAGCTACGGCGCCGGTCTCGCCCGTTTCCTTGCTGGCCGCGGAGAGACGGTGCTCGAGATCAGCCGCACGCCAAGGGCCGAGCGGCACCTGCGCGGCAAAGACGACTCCCTCGACGCCACCCGGACCGCGCGGGCGGCGCTTGCGAGCGAGACGCTCGCGCTTCCACGCAGCGGGGAACGACGCGAGGCGCTGCGGCTGCTGCTGGTCGCACGTCGCAGCGCCGTCGACGTCCGCCGCGAAGCGCTCGGGCAACTGCGCGGCGTAATCGTCACCGCCCCCGACAAGCTCCGCGAGGAGCTGCGGGTGCTGCCTACCGGACGGCTGCTCAAGCGCTGTAGCCGTCTGCGCCGCTCGAGCAGCGCAGGAGCCGACGAGCTCGCGACACGGCTCGTCCTGCGAAGCCTCGCCCGTCGGATCGAAGCGGCCACCCTCGAAGCCGCCGAGCTCGAGCGCGAGCTGCTCGGCCACCTCCGCGCACTCGCGCCGGCGCTGCTCGACGAGCCGGGGGTCGGGCCGATCGTCGCCGCCCAACTGATCGTCGCCTGGTCACACCCCGGCCGGGTCCGCTCCGAAGCCGCCTTCGCACGACTTGCCGGAGTCGCGCCCCTGCCAGCATCAAGCGGCAAAACCACGCGGCACCGACTCAGCCGCGGCGGCGACCGCCAACTCAACCGCGCCCTCCACACCGTCGTCCTGCACCGCCGCCAATACGACCCGGCAACAAAGGACTACATCGCACGTCGCATCGCCGAAGGCAAGAGCCGCCGCGACGCCACCCGGCTGCTCAAGCGCTACCTCGCCCGCCACCTCTACCGGCTACTGCAAAACCAGGAGCCGCTTCTGGCTTGACAGATCATAGGAGCTTCATTCGCGAACTGTGAGTGTGCGGGCGTCCCGTCTGGGGCTCTTTGTCAGGGTGGCGCCGGTGCTCTTTGTCTGTGACTCAATTTGCGAATGACCCCGCCCGCGGGTGTCCTTCCAGTGATCTGTCCGGGCGAAGAGACCGGTGCCGGCCTGGCGCCCGCGTGCTGGCCTGATCAGAAGCCTGTCCGCCGTTTGCCGGCGTGACTCATCACAGTTCTGCCGCCCGCGGTCTTCACCCCAGACCGGCAACCGGAGTTGTTCCCCCCAACCTGGGCTGGAGGTGGTTTGGATGCTTGCAGATCGGCTGGACTACGTGGTTGGCGTCGACCCGCACCGCGACGTGCACGCGCTGGCGATCGTCGAAGTGCGTACGGGAGGAGTGGTCTTCGAGGCGAGCGTCGCCGCGAGTAGCGGCGGCTACGCGCGCGCCTTGGAGCTGGCCGACGAGCATGCGTCGGGCCGGCGGGCCTTTGCAATCGAGGGTACGGGCTCGTTCGGCGCCGGCCTGACTCGCTTCCTCAGCGGCGAGGGTGAGCGGGTGCTCGAGGTCGGGCGCTTGCGGCGCGAGCGGCGCTCGGGCGGAAAGAGCGACGCGCTCGACGCGATCCGGGCCGCCCGCAGCGTGCTCGGGCAAACGCGGCCGGCGGAGCCGCGCGCCGGCGGCGAGCGAGAGGCTTTACGGGCCTTGATGGCGGCACGCGAGGGCGCGGTAAACGCGCGACGAGCCGGGCTCTGTCAGCTCCGCGACCTGCTGATCACGGCACCGGAGCCGCTGCGCGGCGAGCTGCGACCGCTGACCCGTGCGCAGCTGCTGCGGCGGCTCGTCGCCCTGCGACCCGAACGACGGAGCGACGTCGAGCTGCGCGGCACGCTCCAGGCCCTGCGCACGGTTGCTCGCCGCGTCCAGCAACTGGGCGCGGAGGAGCGCGAGCTCGCTCCTGATCTCCTGGTCGCACCGCGGCCGGATCAGAAGCGAGCCCGCCTTCGCCCGCCTCGCCGGCTGCGCTCCGATCTCCGCCTCCTCGGGACAGACGATCCGCTACCGGCTCGACCGCAGCGGCGACCGCCGGCTCAACCGAGCGCTGCACATGATCCTCGTCACCAGAGGCCGCACGCACCCGCCGACGATCGCCTACATCAACCGTCGCATCCAAGAAGGCAAGAGCCGCCGCGAAGCAAGCCGCTGCCTCAAGCGCTACCTCGCCCGCAACCTTTACCGACTACTCGAAGCCGGAGCGCCGCTGGCGACTTGACAA
>VAXH01000083.1 GCA_005883955.1 Actinomycetota bacterium
GGCCACATCGATCGCGCTGCGATCTCGCGGATTGTCTTCGACGACCGCGACGCGCTCGCCTGGCTGGAGGCCCTTCTGCATCCACGCGTCGTGACCGAATACCTCGCCTGGCGAGAGTCCCTGGCCCGCCTGCCGGATCCGCCGGCGGTCTCCGCGACCGAGGTCCCGCTCCTGTACGAGGTCGGCGGCGACGAACGCTTCGACGCCGTCGTCGCGATCACCGCCCGCGAGGACCTCCGCCGCGAGCGCTCGCGCGTGAGCAGTCCGGAGCAGCGCGAGAGCCGTCTGATCCCCGACGAGGAGAAGGCCGCGCGAGCCGATTTCAGCTACATCAACGACGGTACGCGGCAGCAGCTCGACGAGTTCGTCGCCGAGACGATGCGCGCTCTCGAAGCCAGACAGCCTGCGTGAGGCGGGTCGCCCTCCTGCTCGCCGTGCTCGGCCTCGCCGCCGCGGGGGTCGGGTACGTCGGTCACGTGACCGAGCCGGGCTGGTGGGTACGGCTCTGGTACCCGCTCAAGTACGAGTCGATCGTCCGCGGCCACGCGCGAAACTACCGCCTCGATCCGGACTTGCTCGCCGCGGTCATCTACCAGGAAAGCAAGTTTCGCGCGAACGTGAAGTCGAGCTCCGGAGCAATCGGGCTGATGCAGCTCCTCCCCGACACGGCGAGGGGGATCGCCATCCATACCGGCGGCAATCGGTTCCGCGTCTCCGACCTCTACAACCCCGAGATCAACGTGCGCTACGGCGCCTGGTACCTGCGCCATTTGCTGGACAAGTATGGGGACGAGCGAACGGCCCTGGCCGCCTACAACGCCGGTCAGGAGAACGTCGACGAGTGGCGGCATGAGGGCGGTGGAATCGCGTTCTCGGAGACGCGGCACTACGTGAAGCGGGTCGAGCGCCTGAAAACCCTCTATAGGCGGGGATACGGAGGCGAATTGAGCACGACGTCGTCGTGATGTTTGACAAACATCGAAGTGATGTCATAATGACATCACCATGGAGCTACGCCCGTTTGTCGAAGGCCTGCAGGCCGATCTCGAAGGAATCGCCGCTGTCGGCGACGATGCAGTCGCCGAGGCCGCCCGGCGCCTGACCTCGGCAGTCGGCGCCTCGGCCGGGCTGCGTCTGCTCGACGCGCTCACCGAGGCCGCGCTCGAGGTCTCCGAACAACTTCCTGCGGGACACGTCGAGATCCGGCTTTCGGGCCAGGATCCCTCGTTCGTCTACGTGGAGGAGGAAGGCGAAGCTCCAGCGCCGCCGGCGGGTGATGACGCCATGGTCGCCCGAATCTCGTTGCGGCTTCCCGAGGGCTTGAAGCTCGCGATCGAGGCGGCTGCCACCCGTGAGGGCGTTTCCGTCAACGCCTGGCTCGTCCGTTCGCTCGCCCGTGCCGTGGGCTCGAGCGGCGGCGGACGCCGGAGCTCAGGGAATCGACTCACCGGCTTCGGCCGGAGCTAAGGAGGAGAGATGTTTTTCCATCTGCCGTTCGGACATGCCGAGGTTCGCGTCGATTCGCGCGATCCCCACAAGATCCGTCTCGCCGGCGCAAACGAGGTCATTCGCCGCGTGCGGGCCCGCCGGTCATGAGGCGCGAGACGTTTGAGACCCCCGGTGAGCTCACGCTCGACGTGCAGCTGCCGTCGGGCCGGATCGAGATCGAGGCCTTCGAGAGTACGACCACCGAAGTCGAGCTCGACGTGCGAGGCGGCGAGGAAGCGGCAGAGCTCCTCGAGGAGGCGCGGATCGAACTTCGCCAGTCGGGCGGCGGCCACGAAGTCGTGGTCGAAGTCGAGAACCGCCGCTTGAGCCGCTTCTGGCGACGCCTCGACATCCGGGTGAGGATCCGAGTGCCTCAGGGCGCGAACCTGCGGGTGTCCACTGCGTCGGCGGATCTCCGGGCGCGCGGCCGGTTCGGGTGGTTCGAAGCAGAAGCCGCCTCGGGAGACATGGAGGTAGACCACATTTCGGGCAACGCGACGGCCAAGGCGGCGAGCGGAGACCTGAACCTGGCGTCAGTGGGTGGCGCCGCCAACATCAACACCGCGTCCGGTGACATCAAGCTCGGACACGTCGCCGGCGAGGTGGTCGTCAAGGCCGCCTCAGGCGACGTCACTGTCGGTGATGCGGGCGGAGACGCCACAATCTCCACCGCTTCCGGGGACCAGCGGATCGAGGCCGTCACGGCCGGCAAGGTCGATCTCAAGTCGATGTCCGGCGATATCAGCGTCGGCATCCGTCAAGGATCGAACGTGTGGGTCGACGCTCGCGCGATGAGCGGCGACCTCAGCTCCGAGCTCGAGCTCGGCGACGAGCAGCCTGCCGACGACGCTCCGCTCGTGGAGTTGCGAGCGGCTTCGATGAGCGGCGACGTCAATGTCGTTCGCGCGTGAACGAGCCCGCTTCCGGTTCGGCCGCGGCAGTCGCGCCGGCACACCGACTGGTGCGCATCCCGGCGGTTCTTCGCGAGCGCGAGTTTCGCCGCTTCTGGCTCGGCGAGACGGTTTCGCTCTTCGGCGACCAGATCACCCTGATCGCGCTACCCCTTGTGGCGGTCCTGACACTCGACGCGAGCGCGTCGCAAATGGGCTTCCTCACCGCTGCGGCACTCGTTCCGAACCTGCTCTTCTCGCTCCATGCGGGCGCCTGGCTCGACCGTCGCGGCAAGCGGCGCCAGGCGATGATCGCGACGGCGCTCGGCCGCGCGGCCCTGCTCGCCACGATCCCGCTCGCCTACCTGCTGGGCCTCCTGTCGTTCGCACAGCTCTTGGTCGTCAGCTTCCTGGTCGGCACGCTGAGCGTCTTCTTCTTCGTTGCCTACAGCACGCTGTTCGTCTCGCTCGTCCCGCGTTCGCGATATCTGGAGGCGAACTCGGTCCTGTACGGCAGCCGCGCCTTCTCCTTCGTCAGCGGCCCGAGTGTCGGTGGGGTGCTCGTGCAGGCGCTGGCGGCGCCGGGCGCGCTCGTCGCCGATGCGCTTTCGTTCCTCGTCTCCGCGCTCTCGCTGAGCTCGATCTCGCCGGACGAGCCTCCGACCGAGGAGGCGCAGCGGGGACACGTCAAGACTGGCATCCGTTACATCGCCAACTCGCCGATCGTCCGCGCGTCGTTGCTGGCGACGGCGACGATCAACTTCTTCAACTTCATTTTCTGGGCGTTGTTCATCCTCTACGCGACGCGGACCTTGGGCGTGCGTCCGGGCCTGCTCGGCCTCGTCCTCGGCGCGGCGTCGGTCGGCGGGGTGATCGGCGCCGTCGTTGCCGGGAAGCTCAGCCGCAGGATCGGCGTCGGCCCGGCCTTTGCGGTCGGCTGCGTCGTGTTCCCGGCACCACTCGTGCTCGTGCCGCTTGCCGGCGGCGCCGAATGGACAATTCTCGGGCTGCTCTTTGCCGCCGAGTTCCTCTCGGGCCTTGGGGTGATGATCCTCGACATCACCGTCGGTTCGATCAAGGCCGCGCTGATCCCCGACCGGCTACGAGCGCGCGTCGCGGGCGCATACATGCTCGTCAACTACGGCGTGCGGCCCGTTGGATCGCTCGTCGGCGGCGGCCTAGGGAGCTGGATCGGGCTGCGCCCGACGTTGTGGATCGCCTCCGTCGGTGCGGTCGCGGGAGTCCTTTGGTTGCTGCCCTCGCCGCTGCTGCGGCTGCATGAGCTACCGGAGGTCGAGGAGTGAGGCGCCCCGAGCTCCTGCGCGACCGTCGGCTGTTGGCTTTGCTCGTCGCCGAGACGGTCTCGACGACCGGGTCGCAGATGACGTGGCTCGCATTGCCGTGGTTCGTGCTCGTAACGAGCGGCTCGGCCACGCGGATGAGTTTCGTGATGGCCGCCGAGCTCTTGGGGCTCGCGCTGCTCGGCCTTCCCGGCGGCCGCGTCCTCGCCCGCCTCGGCGCACAGCGAACGATGATCGTTTGCGACTCGATGCGGGCTCCGTTGATGCTTGCGATCCCGCTCCTGCACTGGACGGGAGGGCTGTCGTATCCCGTCCTGCTGGCGGTCGCGTTCGGCCTCGGCAGCTTCACGGCCCCGTACTTCGCCGCCCAGAAGGTGATCGTCCCCGAGCTCCTCGGTGAACGGCAACAGGAGGTCACGGAAGCCAACGCGCTCTTCCAGGCGGCCACCCGGACGACGTTGCTTACGGGCCCGGTGCTCGCGGGCATCCTCATCGGCGCCATTGGTGCGACAAGCGTGCTGCTCATCGACGCCGGTACGTACGTCGCCGCCGTCCTGCTCGTAGCGGGATTCGTCCCGCAGCGTTCGCCTCTCGAGCAAGAGCCGGAGCATCGACAAATCCGCGCCGGCGTGCGTTTCCTAGCTCGCGACCCGCTCCTGCGTGTGTGGTCGGTCGCGTTCGGCTTGGGAGACGCGGCCTGGACCGCGTTCTTCGTCGCCGTTCCCGTGCTCGTCCTGGCACGGTTCGGCCATTCGCCGCGGACAGTGGGTTGGCTGTTCGCGTCGTTCGGAGTCGGCGCCGTGATCGGCAACGCGATCTCGTTCCGTTTCCTGACGCGCCGGCTCGACGGATTCACGATCTTCTGCGGGTTCATCATCGTCCAGGTGCTGCCGCTGTGGCTGCTTTGGCTGCCGCTACGGGTCGCCGGACTCGCCGGGGCGATTCTCGCTTCCGGGATCGGCAACGGCCTGGTCAACCCGAGCCTGCACACGATCATGACTCTTCGCATTCCCGCGCCGCTGCGCCCGACAGTGATGACGACCAAGATGGTCCTCTGGGCCGTTCTCAACCCGCTCGGATTGCTCGTCGCGGGGCCTGTCCTCGACACCTTCGGGACGACACCGGTGCTCGTCGGGTTCGCCACCGTTCAGACGCTCACGATGGGCGCGGCGACCTGGGTCTGCGCCCGCGAGCGCTTCAGGCAGCGCGCCCGGCCCGCCCTCGCTGTCTAACTCGCTTTGACCTCGTTGGCTCTTGCGGAGAGTGCCGCGAACCCAGCCTGCAGGAAGTCGTTGACGGCGGCGGCCCCCAGCGACCACGTCAGCAGCCGGCCGAAGCGCGGCGCCAGGATCTGCGTCGACGCCAAGCCGGCCGCGGCCCAGGTGCCGATGCAGCGGGTGCACGTGACGAGCTCCCCGATCGCCTGCTCCATGCCGCCGCTGACGGGCTCTTCGCCGCCGCTGTGCGCGTGCCCACGAACGAAAGGCTGGCGGATGAAGCTCGTCACCTCGTCGTGCGAGAGGGTCCGGGCCGCCTTGAACGAGGCCGCCGCGAGCACGGCGAAATCGAGCGAGGTCTGGCACTGGGGATCGCGATCGAGCAGCCGGCCGAGTGCGCCGGCGGTGGCGAGCAGGCTCGCGAAAGTGCCCATGATCTGGGCGTAGGAGCCGTAGGGCGGGCGTTCTTCGAAAGCGGACATCGCAGCTAGCCTGTTCGCGATGGCCGAGTTCAAAACCCATGATGCCTACCAGCCGACCGGTGACCAGCCGGGGGCGATCGCCACGCTGTCCGAGGGGCTGAAGGCGGGTGAGCGCTACCAGACGCTGCTGGGCGCGACGGGCACGGGCAAGACGGCGACGATGGCTTGGATCATCGAGGAGATCGGCCGGCCGGCACTTCTGATCGCGCACAACAAGACGCTCGCGGCGCAGCTCTGTAACGAGCTGCGGGAGTTCTTCCCAGGGAACGCCGTCGAGTACTTCGTCTCCTACTACGACTACTACCAGCCCGAGGCCTACGTGCCTCAGGCCGACCTCTACATCGAGAAGGACTCGTCCCAGAACGACGACATCGCGCGACTGCGGCTCGCCGCGACCTCGGCGCTGTTCACGCGCCGCGACGTGGTCGTGGTCGCCTCGGTCTCGTGCATCTACGGCCTCGGATCGCCGGAGGAGTGGCGCGAGCGCGTGCTGATCCTGACCGTCGGCGAGGAGCACGACCGCGATCTCGCGCTTCGGAAGCTGATCGACAGCCAGTACGTCCGCAACGACTCGGTGCTCGGCCGCGGCCGCTTCCGGGTCAAGGGCGACGTGGTCGAAGTGCAGCCCGCGAACTCCGAGACCGCGTACCGGATCTCCTTTTTCGGCGACGAGGTCGAGCAGATCAGCCACTTCGACCCACTGACAGGCGAGATCTACGCCCACCTCGACAACGTCGCGATCTGGCCGGCGACCGAGTATGTGACGTCGAAGCCGACGATCGAGCGCGCCGTCGACGAGATCCGCCACGAGCTCGAGCAACAGGTCCGGCAGTTCGAATCCGAGAACCGGTTGCTGGAGGCGCACCGGATCCGCCAGCGCACCGAGTACGACCTCGAGATGCTGAAGGAGCTCGGCTTCTGCAACGGGATCGAGAACTACTCGCGGATCCTCGAAGGCCGCGCGCCCGGGACGCATCCGTTCACGTTGCTGGATTACTTCCCGCAGGACTTCGTCGTCTTCGTCGACGAGTCGCACCAGACCGTGCCGCAGCTCGGCGGCATGTACGAGGGTGACCGCTCGCGCAAGCAGACGCTGGTCGACTACGGCTTCCGGCTGCCCTCGGCGCTCGACAACAGGCCGCTGCGCTTCGACGAGTTCCTCCAGAAGGTCCCGCAGATGGTTTTCGTCTCCGCGACGCCGGGGCCGTACGAGCTGCGCCACTCGACGCGGGTCGCCGAGCAGCTGATCCGTCCGACCGGGATCGTCGACCCCGAGGTCGAGTTGCGCGCGACGAAGAACCAGATCGACGACCTGCTGAACGAAGTTCGCCGGCGTGAGGAGGTCGGCGAGCGCGTGCTCGTGACCACGCTGACGAAGAAGATGGCAGAGGACCTGACCGACTACCTGCTCGAGTCGGGCGTCAAGGCGCGCTATCTGCACTCCGAGATCGACACGCTCGAGCGGATCCAGATCATCCGCGAGCTCCGTCTCGGGGAGTACGACGTGCTCGTCGGGGTCAACCTGTTGCGCGAGGGGCTCGACCTGCCCGAGGTCTCGCTCGTGGCCGTGCTCGACGCCGACAAGGAAGGCTTCCTACGCGGCAAGACGGCGCTCGTCCAGACGATCGGCCGCGCGGCGCGAAACACGAACGGCAAGGTGCTGATGTACGCGGACAAGCTGACCGAGGCGATCAAGGGCGCGCTCGACGAGACGAACCGCCGGCGCGCCAAGCAGCTCGCGTACAACGAGGAGCACGGGATCACGCCGGAGTCGATCCAGAAGGGCGTCTCGGACATCGCCGAATTCCTCTCGCTCGAATCGCCGACCGTGCCGGGCCGGCGGCGACGGGACGGCCGCAAGGTCAAGGGCCTGAGCGAGGAGGAACTCGAGAAGCTCGTGATCACGCTCGAGGAAGAGATGTTCACGGCCGCGGAGGAGCTGCGATTCGAGTACGCAGCGAAGCTCCGCGACGAGATCAAGGATCTGCGCCGCGAGCTGCTCGCGGCGGCGCCGAGCTAGGCTTTAGAGGGACATGACGCTCGGTTTCATCATCGCCATCTTGGTTTCGGGACTGATCCTCGGCGCGCTCGCGCGCCTGGCGATCCCCGGGCCCGACCCGATGCCGATCTGGATGACGATTGCGATCGGGATCGGCGGCTCGCTGATCGGCGGCATCGTCTCCCAGCTGCTGTTCGGCACGGCGACGAGCTTCTTCTTCGCCTTCCTTGGCTCCGTCCTGCTCGTGATCCTGTACCGCAAATATGTGCAACACCGGCCGATCTGGGGCCCTGGCGCTCGACGGCCGCCCGTTCCCTAGTCTCCCCGGGTCAGGCCGGCTCGATCTCGAGCGGCTCGTCGCCGCGAGGGAATCTCCTGACGCCGATGAGTCCCCAGTCGTCCTCCCGCCAGACGTAGGTCTCGACGTTGAGCTGCCACTCGTGCACGTCGTAAACGTGGAGGCCGCGGGCCTCGCCGCGGCGGTCGGGCCGCGGCTGGCCGAGCCCCGGCGCGACCGAGACCGTCGCTCCCCGCAGGCTGCCGGGCGCGACCTCGAACTCGTGCCGCTCGGAAACGGCTGCCTGATGGATGTGGCCCGCGAGGATCAGCTCGGCGCCGGCGTCGACGAGCGCGGCGAGCACGTGGCTGCGCCGCGCGACCGGCTTCTTCCGCGAGCGCCAAGGGGCGCCGATCAGATGGTGGTGGAGCACGACGACGCGAAGTGCGTCATCGGGCGCAGCTGCGAGCAACTCGGCCGCCCGTTGGAGCTGTCCTGAGTGCACCCCACCGGACTGGTGGCGCCACGGCCGCACCGAGTTCAGCCCGATCACGAACAAGCCCTCGCCACGATGAACGGGCTCGGTCGTTTGCCAGTGCCGCTCGAACTCACGAAACGGATGCGTGAAGCGAGCCGGGAACGCCCACGGAATGTCGTGGTTGCCCGGGACGACGAGGAGCGGCCGCCCGAGCCGCTTGAGAAACGCTGCCGCGCGGTCGTGCTCTTCCGGCCCTGCGCGGTGGGTCAAATCCCCGCTCGCAACGATCAATTGGGGGTCGACGCGCTCGATCAGCGCACCGAGCGCCCGTTCTACTTGCGGCTCCTCGATCGTGCCGACGTGCAGGTCAGAGAGGTGGAGGAGCCTTGCAGGCACCGGCGAAGGAGGCTAGTACACTGAATTACGTGCCCGACGAATCGACTGAGATCTTCGACGATCTCTATCTCGGCTTGCGCGCCGGCGGCGCCATGCGCAAGCAACGCCGCGGCGAGCCGCTGACCGACGAGGAGCAGGAAGCCCTCGGCCGCTGGCAGCGGCTTTCGACTTGGCGCAAAGCGGCTGCGGTCGGCGCCTTCGGCGTCGGGACCTTCGGGCTCGGCTTCACGTTGGGCGGCCTCGTGTTCGGCAAATGGCGTAAGGCTTAAGCCTCCGCGTCTTTCGCAGGCACCGAGGCGTCGCTTGCGACGCCGACCATAAGAGGCCGCGCCGACCTGCGCGGCGCGGCCGCTAAACCCGGTTTGCGATGAGATTCGGCTACGCCTCCGCGTCTTTCGCGGGAAAGAGCAGAGTCGGCACCTCTTCGTCTGCGGGATCCTTGTCGCGGACGATGACGTCCACGAGCGTGACGAGCACGGCCGCGATCGGTACCGCCAGCAGTACGTAGACGCCCCCGAGCAGGAGACCGATCGCCGTCACCGAGACGAGCACGACGAGCGGCGAGAGGCCGACCGCGTGGCCGAGCACCCGCGGGACGACGATGTAGTCCTCGAGCAGGCGCACGCCGAGCACCGCGAGCCCAGCCCCGAACGCCACCTGCCAGGAGTCGGTCAGGCCGACCGCGATCGCGACTGCCCCGGCCGCGAGCGGTCCGATCACCGGGATGATCTCGACGATCCCGGCGAAGATTCCGAGCAGGAGCCAGAACGGCACGCCGATTGCCCAGAACGCGAGCGAGAGCACCGTGCCGACGAACGCGATCAGGAGCAGCTGGCCACGGACGAAGGCGCCGAGCTTGGCGTCGATCAGGTCCCAGGTATCTCGCACCGTCTTCCGGTGCTGGTGTGCGACGAGCGATAAGACCACGCGTCTCGCCCGGTCTCGCTCGAAGATCCAGTAGGCCGCCACCGCAAAGGTGAAGAAGATCCCGATCAGCACCTCGAAGGCCGCCTTGGTCACACCGACGGAGGCGTGCAGCGCGGAGCTCGCGGTCGGCAGCTTCTGCAGGCGCTTCTGCACCGCGCGCAGGATCGTGTGCTTGATGCCGGTCGAGTTCTTCGTCGCCTTGTTCAGCTCGGTCGACGACGTCGGGACGGTTCCGAGCGCGTTGCCAACCTGGGTGACGGCGCGCGGGACGACCAGCCAGAGGAAGAGCGCGACGACTCCCGCCAGCGCCAGGTAGTGGATCGCGAGCCCGACACTGCGCGGGACCCGCCTCGCATACAGCCATTCGATTCCCGGCCGCATCGCGGCCGCGATCACGAGCCCCAGGAAGAAGAGGGACAAGAGGACGCGCAGCTTCCAGAGCGCGAGCACAAGCGCGACGATGCCGATGACGACGAGCGTCGCGACGGCCGCTTTTCGAGCAACGAGGCCCACGGGTTTGGTCATCCCCTGCGGTGGAGGTCGGCAAAACTCCGGCAGGACCCGGCACGCGCGCGGCGAAGCCGCGCGCGTGCGTATAGATCACGGCGAGCGGATCTATCTCGATTCCAGGCGTCACGGGGTCGTACTCGTGCCTGCGCTGGCGCGCGCCTTCCTGATCGCAGGCGCCGGCGGCTTTCTCTTTTCGCTGCCGTGGCCGTCGCTGGTCGCGGGTGCAGCGCTCGTCGTGGTTGCCGCCCTGCTTGCGCTGCGGGCCGTCTGGAGGTGGGAGCGAACCCACGTGATCATGACGGACGACCGGCTCGCCCTCGTGCGGGGAACCCTTCGCCGCCGGACCGCGGCGGTCCGTCTGGAACGCGTCGGCGCAGTCGAGGTCGACCAGAGCCTGCTGGGCAGGATGCTCGGCTACGGGACGCTGGTCGCCGGGCCGCTTCAGATCACGTACGTGCCTCAGCCGCGCAGCGTCTACGAGCTCGGCGAGAGCCACTCCCCTTAAGCTCGAGCGGCGGCGGGCGTCGGACGTGATGCAGGCAGGATTCCAGCTCGGGTCATCTCCGTCGACCGGGTTTGGACGGTCGCGGCGGCAAAGCCACCACGACCTTCAGGTCGGCATCGCAAGCGACGCCTCATGATCGAAGTCGAGCGCCTGACCAAGCGCTTTCGCAGCGCGACGGCGGTCGACGACCTCAGCTTCAGCGTCCCCAAGGGAAGGATCACCGGCTTTCTCGGCCCGAACGGCGCCGGTAAGACGACCACCCTGCGCGTCCTGTTAGGTCTTGCGTTGCCGACCAGCGGTCGCGCGACCGTTTCCGGACGCCGTTACCGCGAGCTCGCTGAGCCGCTGCGAACCGTCGGCGCCGTGCTGGAGGCCTCGAATTACCACCCGGCGCGCAGCGGGCGCAATCACTTGCGGGTGCTCGCGGCGGCGGCAGGCCTCTCGCCGGGGCGTGTCGACGAGGTCCTGGCCGAGGTCGAGCTCTCGGGCGCGGCCAAGCGCAGGGTCGGGGGTTACTCGCTGGGGATGCGTCAGCGCCTGAGCGTGGCAGCCGCTCTGCTCGGCGAGCCCGAGCTGCTGGTGCTGGACGAGCCCGCCAACGGGCTCGACCCCGAGGGGATCCGCTGGCTGCGGAACTTCCTGCGCTCGTTCGCAGGCCGCGGCGGGACGGTCTTCGTCTCGAGCCACGTGCTCGGCGAGATGTCCCAGCTCGCGGACGAGGTCGTGATCATCCACCGTGGCAAGCTCGTCGCACACCAATCGGTCGCGGAGCTGACGGTTCAGGCAGCGGGCGCGACGCGGGTGCGCTCGCCCCGGGCCGACGAGCTGCTTGCGCGGCTGCGCGCAGGAGGGATCGATGCGGAGCCGACCGAAGCGGGCGCCCTCGCGGTGCATGCGCCGCCCGAACGGGTCGGCGACCTGGCCGCCGAGGCAGGCATTCCCTTGCACGAGCTGGTTGCCGAGAAGGGCTCGCTCGAAGAGGCGTTCCTCGAGCTGACGACGGAGCCCCAGCCATGAACGCGCTGCGGGCCGAGCTCCTCAAGGCCGTGACGACCCGGCTGCTGCTCTGGTTTGGACTGGGGCTGCTTGCGTTCCTGGTCCTGGTCCTCTCGATCCACATCGGTTCTCACGACCTCCAGAGCCTCGGCGAACGGTCGACCCAGCGAACGACGCTGGCCTTCGGCGGCCTGGCGGCGATCGTCGCCGTCCTGATCGGCTCGCTGCTCGTGACCGCCGAGTACGCCCACGGCACGATCAACCAGAGCCTGCTCGCGGTCCCGGAGCGCGGAAAATTGCTCGCGGCCAAGCTCGCCGCGGCGATCCTCGTTGTTTTCGCGATCGCTGTTCTCGCGGACGCCGCCACGCTGCTGATCGCCGAGCTCTGGTACCGAGGCCGCGGGGTGACCCTGCATCTCAATGGCTACACGCTGGCCCCCTTCTTCGGCGCCGTCGGCGGCTCGATGCTCGCCGCGGGAATCGGGGTCGGGATCGGCGCCCTGCTTCGCAGGCAGACCGGTGCGGTCGTCGCGATCCTGCTCTGGCTCCTGATCGGCGAGGGCGTGATCAGCGCCGCCGGCGACTCGGCGCGGTTCGCACCGGGCCGTGCGCTCGGGGCGGTCGTGGCCGCGCACGAGGTCGGGGCGAGGGATGTGCTCGGGGTCTGGGCGGCCGTCGCCGTCGGAGTCCTCTACGCCGCGATCTTCTGCGGCGCGGGGTTCCTGGTCGTGCTCGGCTCAGACGCACCGACCAGCGGCGACTAGGTCATCGCGACCGAACACTTGTTCGATCGGCCAACCACGGCTAAACTGGCTCATTCATGGCTGCTGCAGACGAGCTGGTCGTCCACGGCGCCCGCGAGCACAACCTCAAAGACATCACCGTCCGGTTGCCGCGGAATGCGTTGATCTGCGTTACCGGGCTGTCCGGCTCCGGGAAGTCCAGCCTTGCCTTCGACACGATCTACGCCGAAGGCCAGCGCCGCTACGTCGAGAGCCTGAGCGCCTACGCGCGGCAGTTCCTACAAATGATGGAGAAGCCGGACGTCGATTCGATCGACGGCCTCTCGCCGGCGATCTCGATCGACCAGAAGACGACCAGCCGGAACCCGCGATCGACTGTCGGCACCGTCACCGAGATCTACGACTACCTGCGCCTGCTCTACGCGCGGATCGGCAAGCCGCACTGTCCGGTCTGCGGCCGGCCGATCTCCGGCCAGAGCCAGGAGTCGATCGTCGACCAGATCCTCCAGCTCGAGCCCGGCACCCGCTTCACCGTCAACGCGCCGGTCGTGCGTGACCGCAAGGGCGAGTACAGGGATGTCTTCGAGCACCTGCAGGCCGAGGGCTTCTCGCGCGTCAAGGTCGACGGCGAGCAGCGCCTGCTCGAGGAGGGCGTGCCCGAGCTCGACAAGAAGTTCAAGCACACGATCGAGGTCGTCGTCGACCGGCTCGTGATCAAGGACGACCTGCGGACGCGGCTCGCGCAGTCGGTCGAGACTGCGGCACAGCTCGCGGACGGCCTGGTCGTGATCGACATCGTCGACGGGGCGGAGCTGACGTTCAGCGAGAAATTCGCCTGCCCCGACCACGGCGTCTCGCTGCCGGAGCTGCAGCCGCGCATCTTCTCCTTCAACTCGCCGCACGGCGCCTGCCCGCGCTGCACAGGTCTCGGTCACCAGCAGGAGATCGATCCCGATCTCCTCGTCCCCGACCCGACGCTCTCGATCGGCGAGGGCGCGCTCGTGCCGTGGGCGCTCGGAAACTCGGGCTTCTACGAGTCGGTCGTCCAGGCGATCGCCGACCGCTACGAGATCGACCTGGAAGAACCCTGGCAGGACTTGAGCGAGCAGCAGCAGAACCTGTTTCTCTACGGCACCGACGGTGAGCGGATCTACGTCTCGTACCGCAACCGGATGGGGCGGCGGCGTGCCTACACGATGGCCTTCGAGGGGCTCGTCCCGAGCCTCGAGCGGCGCTACCGCGACACGGACTCGAGCCAGCAGCGGGAGCGGATCGAGGAGTACATGAGTTTCCGCCCCTGTCCGGTCTGCCACGGGGCGCGGCTGAAGCCCGAGGTGCTCGCGGTCACGGTCGGCGACAAGAACATCCACGAGTTCACCCGCATGTCGGTGACCCGCGCGCTGCAGTTCCTCGACACGCTCGAGCTGAGCGAAACCGACCTGCTGATCGGCTCACGCGTGATCAAGGAGATCAAGGAGCGGCTGACCTTCCTGGACAACGTCGGCGTCGGCTACCTCGACCTCGACCGGACGGCGGCGACGCTCTCCGGCGGCGAGGCGCAGCGGCTGCGGCTGGCGACGCAGATCGGCAGTCAGCTCGTCGGCGTGCTCTACATCCTCGACGAGCCCTCGATCGGCCTCCACCAGCGTGACAACGGGAAGTTGATCGGGACACTCGAGCGGCTGCGCGACCTCGGCAACACCGTCCTCGTGGTCGAGCACGACGAGCAGATGATGCGCTCGGCCGACCACTTGGTCGACATGGGGCCGGGCGCGGGCGAGCATGGCGGCCACGTGGTCGCGGAAGGGACTGCCAGCAAGGTCGAGCGGAACAAGAAGTCGGTCACGGGCCAGTTCCTCTCCCGCGTGCGGACGATTCCGGTGCCGGAGCACCGCACCAAGGATCTCGGCTCATTCTGGGTCCGCGGCGCGTCGATGCACAACCTGAAGAACATCGACGTCGAGTTTCCCGTGGGGAAGTTCGTCTGCGTGACAGGCGTCTCCGGCTCCGGCAAGTCAACCCTCGTGAACGAGATCGTCTACAAGTCGCTCGCGAACCGGCTGCACCGGATGCGGGTCAAACCCGGCGAGCACGAGTCGGTCGAGGGGATCGAGTGCTTCGACAAGGTGATCGACATCGACCAGTCGCCGATCGGCCGCACGCCGCGGTCGAACCCGGCGACCTACACCGACCTGTTCACGCCGATCCGCGAGCTGTACTCGCTGACGCCCGAGGCGAAGGTGCGCGGCTACAAGCCGGGGCGCTTCTCGTTCAACGTGCGCGGCGGGCGCTGCGAGACCTGCAAGGGCGACGGGCAGATCAAGATCGAGATGCACTTCCTGCCCGACGTCTACGTCCCCTGCGAGACGTGCAAGGGCGCGCGCTACAACCGCGAGACGCTCGAGGTCCGCTTCAAGGGCAAGTCGATCGCCGATGTGCTGGCGATGTCGGTCGAGGAGGCGCTCGCCTTCTTCGCGAAGATCCCGAAGCTGCGGCGGAAGCTGCAGACGCTGCACGACGTCGGTCTCGACTACATCAAGCTCGGCCAGCCGGCGACGACGCTGTCAGGCGGCGAGGCCCAGCGGATCAAGCTGGCGAAGGAGCTCTCGAAGGTCGCGACCGGTCGGACGCTCTACATGCTCGACGAGCCGACCACGGGTCTGCACTTCGCCGACATCGAGAAGCTGCTCGACGTCCTGCAGCGGCTGGTCGACGCCGGCAACACCGTGCTCGTGATCGAGCACAACCTCGACGTGATCAAGCAGGCCGACTGGCTGATCGACCTCGGGCCCGAAGGCGGGGAGGCCGGCGGCGAGATCGTTGCGGTGGGCACGCCGGAGCAGGTCGCCGAGGTCGAGGAGTCGTTCACCGGGCAATACCTCCGCGAGGTGCTGCCCGCGCACGCCGCGGCGGCGGCCTGACCTCAGGGACTGACCCGACAGGGGCTTCTTACAAGCGCTGCGAGCGGCGCTCGCTCTTTGGGGACGGTGAGTCGGGGGGCTCGCCAAGTCATCCCGTACTGCTTTGTGACTCATATGGGTCATCGGCAGCCAGGCGATTGACTTGAGAGTCAAAATGGCGGGTCTGCCGTCCCATACGCTCCCGGGATGAGCATCCCGGCTGACCGGGCACACCCGGATGAGGCCCGCGCGTGGTGGCAGCGGGCTCTGCTCCTCCCGCAGGCCCCTCGAGCGGTTTTTGCCGAGCTCCGCGACGACACGCGGGAGGCCGCGGAGGATCGCCAGGACACGATCGCCGCGGTCGCCTTCTTCGTCGGTGTCGCGCTCACGCTGGTCAGCTCGCAAGCGGGGTCCTTTGCGGACGATCCTGCGCGCGCCGGGATCGTGATCCCGGTCTGGCTCTTCATCGCCGGGCTGTTCGTCGGGCTCGTCAACTACTGGCTCGCCGGCGGCGTCTTCTATCTCGCCCTGGGCCGGCTCGGGGCGAAGGGGAGCTACCGGCAAGCGCGTCACCTGCTGGCGCTTGCCGCAGTGCCGCTTGCGCTCTCGCTCGTGCTCCTACCGGTGCGGCTCGCTCTCTACGGCGGCGACATCTTCCGCAGCGGCGGCGCGGACTCCGGTTCGGGAGCGCACGCCTTCACCGTTCTCGAGGGGGGCTTCGGGCTCTGGTCGCTGGCGCTGCTCGCGATCGGCATTCGCGTCCTCAACCACTGGAGCTGGACGCGAACCATGGCCGCGGTCGTGTTGTTCGCCGCTCTCGTTGTCGTCGCCGACCTAGCGCTGAACTTGCTCGGCGGCTAGCTCCGCCTCGAACTCGGCGAGTTCTTCATCCGGGATCGAGTACGTGTGCTGCTCCTCGGGGAAACGGTGCTCGCGAACATCGGCCGCGTAGCGCTGGAGCGCGCCTCGGATCTCGGTGGCAAGGTCTGCGTATCGCTTGACGAAGCGCGGCGCCCGGCCTTCGTAGAGGCCGAGCAGATCGTGGTAGACGAGCACCTGGCCGTCCGTGGCGGCGCCGGCGCCGATGCCGATCGTCGGCACCGTGACGGCCTCCGTGACGCGCTCCGCGACCGGGGGCGGAACGGCCTCCAGCACAAGCGCAAAGCAGCCGGCACGCTCGAGAGCGAGCGCGTCCTCGTAGAGCTGCCGGGCCTGCTCGGCCGTCCTGCCCTGGGCCTTGAAGCCGCCGAGCACCGTCGCCGACTGCGGAGTCAAGCCGATATGGCCCATGACGCCGATGCCGGCGCCGCTGATCGCGCGAACGCGCGAGAGCGACGGGCCGGCTCCCTCGAGCTTGACCACGTCCGCACCGCCCTCCTTGACGAAGCGCACCGCGTTGTGGACGGCGTCGTCGTCCGAGGCCTCGTAGGTGCCGAAGGGCATGTCGCCGATGATCAGGGGCCGCTTGGCCGCACGCGCGACCGAGCGGGTCAGGAACAGCATCTCGTCCATCGTCACCGGCACGGTCGAGTCGTGGCCGAGGACGACCATCGCTGCCGTGTCGCCGACGAGGATCAGGTCGATCCCCGCCGCGTCCGCGAGCCTGGCGCCGGGGGCGTCGTAGGCGGTGACCATCACGATCTTCTCGCCACGAGCCTTCATTTGAAGCAGCTCTGGGAGGGCGAGCTTTCCAGGTGCGGGCGTGGCCGGGCCGGGCTTACCGGGACGAGTGCTCATGCGGGCTCCTTGTCGAGAATTACGTTGTCGATGAGCCGCGTCTTGCCGACGCGAACGGCAGCCGCGAGCACGGACGGCTCGAAGTCGGCGACCTCGACGTAATCGACGTCGAGGCCGTTCAGCCGGGCGCGGGCCTGCGCCAGATCCTTGGTCGCAAGTGCGCGCGGCAGCGCGAGGGCACGCTCGCGCTCCTTGGGCGAGAGGTAGGCGTTCCGCGAGGAGAGCGCCAGCCCGTCGGCGTCGCGGACAGTCGGGACGACGCGGATTCCGAGGTCGAGATCAAGATCGCGAACCATCCGCTTGACGACCGCCACCTGCTGGGCGTCCTTCTGGCCGAAGTAAGCCCGGTCGGGGCGGACGATGTTGAACAGCTTCAAGCAGATCGTGGCGACGCCGCGGAAGTGGCCCGGCCGGTGCTCTCCTTCGAGCCGGCTGCCGAGCTCCTCGACCTCGACCCAGGTCTGGAAACCGGGCGGGTAGAGCTCGTCGGCGCCGGGGGCGAAGAGGACGTCCACGCCCGCCTCCGCGGCGACCGCGGCATCGCGTTCCTCGTCGCGCGGATAGGCGGCGAGATCCTCGTTCGCGCCGAACTGGGCCGGGTTGACGAACAGGCTCGCGACGACGACGTCGTTCTCGGCGCGGGCCGCTCGAAAGAGAGCGAGATGACCCTCGTGGAACGCCCCCATGGTGGGCACGAGGCCGACGGTTCCGTCGCATGTTGGTAGGCCGGAGGCATCGGCGATCGTCCGGACGATCTTCATGCGCGCGTCGCTTCGGCGAGGACGTCGTAGAGGGGTTCCAGTTCGGGACGCGTGGCACGGATCGCCTCGCGGTGCGCCTCGACGGTTTCCCAGTCGCCGCGCTCGATCGGGCCCGTCAGCTCGAAGCCGTTCTCGATCGTGCGCTGCATCAGCGGGACGAGAGCCTCCGGCGGCGCACCGGCGGCGCGAAAGAGCTCGGACGCGACCCGGTACAGCGTGACGAGATAGTTCGAGGCAATCGCGGCTCCGGCGTGGTAGAGCGGCCTCGCTTCGGCGGCGAGCTCGAAAGGCTTCAAGCCCAGGAGGCGGGCGAGGAGGAAGCCGCGTTCGCGCGCCTCCGCCGTTTCGGCCGTGACCGCGGCGAAGGCGCCGTCGAGCTGCTCCGGCCCTCGCGCGCGCGTGAACGTTTGCAGCGGGTGGAGCCCAAAACGGCGCTGGTGGGGGTCGAGCGCCGCGAGCGGCGTGCCGCCGCTGACGTGCGCGATCCAGCCGGGTCCGGGGGCCAGGTCACCGGCCACGTCTCGAATCGCCGCGTCAGGGACGCAGAGCAGCACGAGCTCGGCGCCGTCCTCGCGCAGCTCGAGGCCGCGCTCCTCGAGACGAGCGGCAACCGCCGTCCCGACGCGGCCGCGGCCGATCACGTTGACGCTTTCGAACATCTGCAAACTCCAGTTCCGTAGCGGATACCGGGCACGCGAAGCGTACCGGGTCGAGGTCTCGGCGGGCTGGCACTCGCTTTGCTCGCCCTCACGATCCTGGCGGGTGCGAGTGCGCGTAAGCTGACGCGCGCCGTTCGGCCGAAAACGTACGTACCTACCGGTATCGTGACGTTTCTCGATGCGGCTGCGGGGTCTCATCGTCTTGACGGCGCTCTGCGCGTGGCTCGGCGCTCCCAGCGGGGCACCTGCCGCACGGGCGCTCTTCGTGCCCTGCGGCGCGAACGGGCTCGAGTGCATGACGGTGAACGTTCCGCTCGACCGGAGCGGCGCGACTGCCGGCACCGTTTCCCTCCACGTCGAGGAGCTGCTCGCCCCGGGCACGCCTCGCGGCGTCCTCTTCCTCGTCGCGGGCGGGCCCGGACAGGCGTCGTCCGGCACATTCCAGCTCGGGACGAACGCGAACGACTACCGCAGCCAGTTCCCGGGCTACACGCTGGTTGCCTTCGACAACCGGGGGACTGGGCGGTCGGGCGTCCTCCGCTGTCCGGAGCTCCAGGCCGCTCCGTTCGCCTCACCCCCGACGGTGCAGGCACTCGTCGCGAAATGCGCGACCGAGATCGGGCCCAGCCGGGCCTTCTATTCCACTCGCGATCACGTCGACGATATCGACGCGGTGCGGCAGGCCCTCGGCTTCGACAGGATCGCGCTCTGGGGCACATCCTACGGGACGCAGCTTTCCGTCGCGTACGCGCTTACCTATCCGAGTCACGTCGAGCGGTTGCTCCTCGACTCGGTCGCCGATGCGCAGGGCCGTGACCCGTTTTCGCTGGACGACCTCCAGCAGATGCCCAAGGGGCTGGCGTCGCTGTGCTCGGGACGGCTGTGCAGCGCAGCGACCTCGAACTTCGTCGGCGAGGTGGTGAAGTTGGCCAACCGAGTGGCCGCGCATCCACTCGCCGGCAAAGTGGCGAAGCCGGGCGGCGGGACGAGGACCGTCCGAGCATCCGGCATCGACTTCCTGAGCGGCGCCGTCCTCGACACCGACCTGAATGCGGGACTCGCCGCCGAGCTGCCGGCCGCCGTGCACGCGGCGCTGCGCGGCCGGTCACGTGCGCTGCTCCGGCTCGTCCAGCTCGACCGCGAGACCGCGATCACCCCGGCCGAGGACCTGAGCATGGGACTGTTCACCGCCACTGTGTGCGACGACGGGCCGTTCCCATGGGATCCGGAGACGCCGGTCGCACAACGTCCGGCCTTGCTCGCTGCGGCGCGGAACGCGCTCCCGCGCGGCTCGACGGGCCCCTTCGGCCTCTGGGCGACGGATCTGGGGCCGGCCGCGTCGTGCGTCACCTGGCCGCCGCAGGCGCCCCGTCCGGGAATCGGATCGGGGCCGCTGCCGAACGTGCCGGTGCTCGTCTTCGCGGGTGAGCGCGACCTGCGCACGCCTGTCTCCAATGCCGCCGCGATCGCGGCGCGGTTCCCACAGGGACACCTCGTGACGGTCCCGGGCGTGGGCCACAGCGTCCTCGGCGCCGACTTGACCCGCTGCGCGCAGGACGCCGTCGGGACGTGGCTCTCGGGCGGCGTGCCTCCGTCGCGCTGCCCGCGCTCGCCGATGCTCGTCAACCCGATCGGCCCGATCCCGGCGTCCTTCACCGCGTTGAGTCCGCGCGGCGGCGTGCGCGGCCGCACGCTCGCCGGCGTCGCGAAGACCGTGCGGGAGGCCGCGGCTTCGTGGGCGTTCGCGTTTACCGGATTTTCGACGCCGCACTCGATCGCCGGCCTCTACGGCGGCGTCGTCCGCACCTCGGGAACGACCTTCACGCTAAAGCGGTACAGCCTGGTTCCGGGATTGCAGGTGAGCGGCACGTTCCGGCTCTACCAGCCAGATGCGGGCTCGGCGCTGCCAGCCAGGTTCGTCGGCTCCGTGCGCGTGCTGGGGCCGAAGGCGGCGCACGGCAGCCTTTCTGTCGGGCCGTCGGCTCTTGTCGGGCGCCTCGGCGGGCGGCGGGTGCGCGGGCCGGCCTAGCACCGATACAGAGCGCATTTGC
>VAXH01000119.1 GCA_005883955.1 Actinomycetota bacterium
GCCCAGCCCCGCCCGTGACCTCTGCGTCAGCTGGGACGGCGGCCCTCGTGGAGGTGGCGTCCGAGCAGTGGGACTCACTGCTGGAGCGGATCGGCTGCGGTGACGCCTATCTCCTGCGCGGCTACGTCGAGAGCGCGTGCCTGCTCGAGCGCGGCAAGCCGCTGCTCCTTCACCTCTCGGACGGCGGTGGTGACGTCGTCTTCGCACTGATCCTGCGCGAGCTCGACGGCGAACAAGGGCAGCTGGACGCGATCACGCCCTACGGCTACGGCGGTCCGGTCGCCGTCGGCCCGGAGCCACCGGTCGAGCGCTTCTACGAGCTCTACGAGAGCTGGTGCCGCTCGAGGGGCGTCGTCTCCACCTTCATCCGCTTCCATCCGCTGTTCGCCAACCAGCGGCAGGCACCCGCCGGCGTCCACGTCGAGCGGCTCGCAGACACGATCGCGTGGGCGCTCGATTCTGACCTCGACCTGTTTGCGGGGCTGCATCCGAAGCACCGCAACAAGGTGCGCAAGGCGAGGGCGGCCGGCCTCGAGGTTGCCGTGCGCGAGGCCCCTCCGAGCCTCTCCGAGTTCGCAGCTCTCTACGAGGCGACGATGAGCCGGCTCGGCGCCGACGATTTCTACTTCTTCCCGGCGGACTACTGGCAGGCACTCGACGACGGATTGCGCGAGCGGATCGTGCTCGTCGAGGCCCGCTTCGGCGACGAGCTTGCGGCAGCGGCGCTCTGCTTCGCGACGCCGCCCTGGCTCCACTACCACGTCTCCGGAACGAGCGAGCGCGGCCGCGAGGCGGCGGCGGCGAACCTCGTCCTCTTCGAGGCGGCGTGCTGGGGACAGGCTCAGAGCCTCGAGCAGTTCCACCTCGGCGGCGGAGCGGGCGGCCGCGAGGACACGCTCTTCCACTTCAAACAGCGTTTCTTCCCGGAGGGCAGGCACGAAGCGAGCGTCGGCAAGCTCGTCCACGGCACGGATGCCTACCTCGCGCTGAGCGGGCTGCCCGAGTTGCGGCTCGAAGGCTACTTTCCGGCCTACCGGAAACCGGCCCGAAGCGAAAGCTAGAATCGCCGCCCGCCCCATGCGGATCCTCTACATCGACTCGAAGTTCGGGAGCCCGAGAGCGTCCTCGCACGCCCGGGTCTACCACTTCGCGCAGCGGCTGCTCGAGCGCGGGCACGAGGTGACGATCATCGGGCGGGACTCGGGGCGCATGCAGCTCGAAGGCGAGAAGCACCGCGGCATGGTCACGCGCGGCCGCCTCGACGGCCTCGACGTCGTCCTGCTGAAGGTTCCCTACGCGCAGGCGTTCTCGAAGCGGATGCGCATGCTCTCCTACGGCGGCTTCACGCTCGGCGCGGGGCTGCTCGCCGCAACCGCGGGCCCCGCAGACGTCGTCTTCGCCTCCTCGAGCCCGCTCACGATCGGGATCTCGGGAGTGCTCGCCTCGCGCCTGCGGCGGACGCCGTTCGTGTTCGAGCTGCAGGACCTCTGGCCCGCGGTGCCGATCGGCATGGGCTTCCTGACCGGACGGTCGGAAATCAGGACCGCCGAGTGGCTCGAGCGAAACCTCTACCGGGCGGCGCGCCGAATCGTCGTCTGCAGCGACGAGGTGCGCCACGTGCTGGTCGAGCGCGGGATCCCGGCCGAGAAAATCGTCCTGATCCCGAACGTCAGCGACGTCGAGCACTTCAATCCCGAGATCGCGGATCCCTCGTTCCGGCAGCGCCACGGCCTCGACGCGAGGTTCGTGGCCGTCTATGCGGGCGCGATGGGTGTCACGAACGGGATCGACCAGCTCGTCGACGCGGCGGTCGCGCTGCGCGAGACGGGCGAGGACGGCGTCGCGATCGTCGCGGCGGGAAACGGAACCGAGAAGGAGCGGATCGAGCGGCGCGTCGCCGAGCTGGGGCTCGAGAACATGATCGTCCTCCCCGACATCCCGCGGGCCGAGATCCCGCTGCTGGTCGGCACCGCCGACGTGACGCTGACCTCATTCGCCCCCTTTCCGATCCTTCAGACGAACTCCCCGAACAAGTTCTTCGACTCCCTGGCAGCCGGAAAGCCGGCGGTTGTGAACCTCGACGGCTGGCTGCGTCGGCTCGTCGAGAAGAACCGCGTCGGCGTCTACGTGCCGGCCGGAGACGGCAATGCGCTCGCGGACACGCTCGCCGACTTGGCCGGCAGGCCCGAGCTCGTCAGAGAGATGGGCCGAAACGCCCGCGCACTGGCCGAACGGGAGTTCTCGCGCGACCTGCTGGCCGATCGGCTCGCCGACGTGCTCGAGGACGTCGTCGCAGATCCCAGGCCCACCTCGACTCCCGCGAGGGCATGAGCGAATCTCGGCCGGCCGTGGTCTACGGCCTGCTCTGGGCCGGCCTCTCGCTCGCGCGCGCGTTGGGGCGCGCGGGCGTCCGCGTGACCGGAATCGCCTCCGACCCGAACGATTTCGGACTCCGCTCCCGCTACCTCGCCGACCGGCACCTGACCACGGAGGAGGACGACGAGCGCACGCTGTCGCTCCTGCGGGACGCGGCCGGCGCCGGCCGCCCGATCCTCTTCCCGGAGCGCGACGAGAACGTCCACTTCGTCCTGCGGCGCTGGGACGAAGTGCGAGAGCTTGCGGACATGCCCCTGCCGGAGAACCTCGAGACGGTCCTGAGCCTGCGGCGCAAGGACCGCCTCCGTCTCGAGGCCGAGCGGGTCGGACTCTCGACCCCGGCCACGGCCTCGCCGACGGACGAGACCGAGCTGCGGAACCTCGACTTTCCGCCCCCCTACCTGATCAAGGCCGTCACCGGGCAGGAGATGGCGTACGCCTTCGGCCACAAGGTCTTCGTCGCGGACGACGCCGACTCGGCGGCGGCCTTCTGGCGGCGGGCCGGCGAGCGCGGGTTCGAGACGGTCGTGCAGGAGCTGATCCCGAACGCCCACGAACGGATCTGGTCGCTGTTCAGCTACATCGGCCGCGACGGGCGCCCGCTCGCGAACATCGTCGGACGCAAGGTGCGCCAGGGGCCGCTCCGGTTCGGAACGAGCGCCGTCTTCCTCGTCCAGCCGGAGCCGCGCGTGCTCGAGCTCGGGCTGCGACTGCTGGAGTCGGTGGGCTACCGCGGCTTCGCCCAGGTCGAGTTCGCCTACGACGAGCGCGACGAGGAGTTCAAGCTGCTCGAGGTGAACACGCGCCCGCCCATGTGGGCCGGCGTCGCGATGAGCCGCTACTTCGACATCGCCCGGATTGCCTACGACGACCTGTCGGGCCGCCCGCCGCAGGCGCCGCAGACGTTCACGGACGAAGTCGCCTGGGTTTACTTCGCCAAGGACGCCTGGGTCGGCCTGCAGATGCTGCGGGAGCGCGAGCTCTCGCCCCGCGCGTTCCTCGCGCCCTACCTTCGCCGGCGCAAGGTCGCCTCGACGCTTGCCGTCGACGACCCGCTGCCGGCGGTCGCGTCACTCAGGTACCTGCGCTCGAAGCTCGCCTGAATTCGAGCTTTGTAACAGACTGTTACAAGGTCCGACACGGCCGAAGGAGTCGCTACCGGACCGAAATACGGCTCAACAAGGGCCGTTTCGTGCCACTCCGAGTAAGTAACAGTCTGTCACTTGCGCGGCTCGGCGAGCGCGTCCTCGTAAGCGGCAAGCGTCAGATCCGTCGTCCGCTGCCACGAGAAGCGCTGCTTTACCCGCTCTCTCGCCGCGGCGCCGAGACGGTGCCGAAGCTCCTCGTCGTCGAGCAGCCGCCGCAGGGCCGCACGCAGCGCGCGGACGTCGCCGGGCGGCACGAGCAGCCCCGTCTCCTCGGGGACGACGAGGTCGAGTAGCCCTCCCACCGCGGCGGCGACGACCGGCCGGCCGTGCGCCATCGCCTCGGCGCAGACGACGCCGAAGCCCTCCCGGTGCGACGGTACCGCGACCATGGCTGCGCGCTCGTAGAAACCGCCGAGCTGGTCGTGCGGGATGAATCCCAGCGCGCCGGGAACCTGCACGCGCAGCGGCCCGTCGCCGGCGATGATCAGCTTCATCCCGTCCGCGGCCGCCAGCAGGTCGAGGATTCCCTTCTCGCGTGAGAGCCTGCCGGCGTAGAGCACCTCCGGTGGCTCCGCCTCCGGGCCGACCTCGTCGGGCACGTCGACACCGCTCCCGATCACTCGTACCTCTCCGGCGCCGAACTCCCTCGCAGCATCTGCGAGCGCGTTCGAGGCGCAGACAGTCATTCGCGCCCGGCGCAGGATCTGACGCGCCAGTTGCGGAGCCCGGCGGGCGAGCTCGACGTCCGTCCCCCAGAGCTGGACGACGAACGGCCGGCCTAGCGTCATCGCGATTCCGCCCAGCGGGAGCCAGTGCGCGTGGACGAGGTCGGCGTCGCGCGCAGCGCGGCGGGCCGCTTGCCGGAACGTCCCGAGCATCAGCGGCAGCAGGAGCGCCCGGGCTGGGTTCCGGCGCAGGTTGCCAACGACACCGGATCCGTACGCGATCCCGTAATGGCGGACGGTCGCCGGCGAGACCACCTCGACGTCCACCCCGCGCTCGCGGACGCGCTCGACGGCGTCGGCCACGAACCGCCCCGCCGTGTCGACCGGCGTCCGCGGATACGAGCTCGTGAGGACCGTGACCTTCACACGACGGCCTGCAGCCGCCGCCCGAAGACGACCGGCAGGGCGAGTACCAGCATGATGAACCCGTAGAAGAAGAACGCCGTCATCGTCAGGTAGAAGGCGTTCGCGGCCATCGTCCCGACCAGCGCGGCAGTCAGCCCCCACGAGACGGGCCGCACCCGCGCGGCAACGGGATCGCGGGCAACTGCGAGAGCACGTCCGATCGCGCGGGCCGCCCGCAACCGGCGGAACACGTACCAGAGGAAGACGGCAAAGAGGGCAGTGCCGACGAGGCCGGTCTCGACCAGCAGTGCGACGTAGAACGAATGTGGCCCCCAATTCGTCTTGCCGGTGACGAACTGGTAGTAGACCGAGAAGTTGTTGAAGCCGAGCCCGAAGAGCGGGTGCATGTGCAACACCTGCGGGATGAAGTCGTAGACCTGGAAGTGGGCGCTCGTCGAGCGGCCGCCGCGCTGCAGCCGCGACGCGATGACGGTGTGGAAGAAGTGCGGCCGGCGGTGGATCTCGTAGGCGACCAGGATCGCGACGAGCGCCAGGGGCCCGAGCATCGCGCGCGAGACCAGCAGCCGCCGGTACGGGATCAGCAGCACGAGGAAGCCGACGCCGAGGCCGAGGATGCCGCTGCGCGAGAGCGTCGCCAGCTCTACGGCAAGCAGGCCGGCGATCAGCACGGCCAGCGGCAGGCGCAGCCGGTGCCTTCGCTCGAGCCGCAGGTAAAGCGGACCGAGCACGAGCAGCGGGACGACGAGCTGGATCCCGAGGTGATTCGGGTCCGGGGTCAACCCGTCGATCCGGTAGACGTTCGAGCCGCCGACGGCGCCGTAGATGTTGATCTGGGTCGAGTGACCGGTGATCGGCTCGATTAGCGTCGCATCGAGGTTGTGACCGGCCTGCGCGGCCGCGAGTTGGAGAACACCGTAGGCGGCGTTCGCGGCGACCCCGAGGCAGAACCAAGCGAGCATCCGCCAGTAGACGCGCTCACGCGAGCGGAACAGGTAGTCGACCGCGGCGACGAGGAAGGCGAAGTGGAGCACGAACTTGCCCATCCCCTTGCCGAACTGCGTCAACGCCTGGCTCGTCTCCAGGTTGTAGAAGCCGATCAGGTAGACGAGCAGGAAGGCTGCAAAGAAGGCCGCCATCATCACCGACGTCCGCGCCAGCGAGCGGTCGCCGCGGCCGAGTCGGCGCAACAGGTAGGCGCCGATGAAGAGGATCGAGATCACCTCGGTGAGGGCGATCTTTCCGGCGACGTTC
>VAXH01000120.1 GCA_005883955.1 Actinomycetota bacterium
GAGGCGCCTGGCTGGCGGTAGCCGAGCAGGGGATCGGTTCGCGCGAGGCGCAGGCGGCAGATCTCGAGGCGTCTGTAGAGCGCCGGCAGCGGGCGTTGGACGCCCGCCAGACCGAGCTCGAGCGCTTCGAGCAGAGCCTGAATGCCCGGGAACAGGCGCTCGACTCGGCTGAGGGCGATCTCGAGCAGCGGCGCCGACTCAACGGTCGCGGGGCCGCGCCTCGAGCTACGACGGCCTGATCTCGGCCGGTGCTCCGTGCTCCTGCAGTGCCGCGGGGACCACCACCGACCCATCCTCGCGCTGGAAGTTCTCCAGCACTGCGAGCAGCCAGCGGTCGGTTGCCGCAGTGCCGTTTAGCGTGTGCACGGGCTGCGGCCCGCCGTTCGGGCGGAAGCGAATCTGCAGCCGGCGCGCCTGGAAGTCGGTCGTGTTCGAGCAGGACGTAATCTCGCGGTAGCGCTCCTGGCTCGGGAACCACGCCTCCACGTCGTACTTCCGCGCCGCCGGCGCGCCGAGGTCGCCCGCGGCGACGTCGACGACGCGATACGGCAGGCCGACCGTCTGGACGAGCTCCTCCTCGATTGCGAGGAGCCGCTCGTGCTCGCCCCAGGACTCCTCGGGCCGGCAGTAGACGAACATCTCGACCTTGTCGAACTGGTGGACGCGAAACATCCCACGCGTGTCCTTCCCCGCCGCACCGGCCTCGCGGCGAAAGCACGTCGAATAGGCGGCGTAGTGGAGCGGCAGCGACTCGGCCTCGAGGATCTCGTCCATGTGGAAGCCGGCGAGCGCCACCTCTGAGGTTCCCGTCAGGTAGAGCCCATCGCTCGGGATCTCGTAGATGTTCGACTTCTCGGTCGGGAAGAAGCCGGTCCCGTACATCGCCTGCTCGCGGACGAGCACAGGCGGGCGCATCAGCGTGAACCCGCCTTCGACGAGCCGGGAGATGGCAAGGCGGAAGATCGCCTGCTCGAGCAGCGCGGAGTCGCCGACGATGTAGCCGAAGCGGGAGCCCGAGAGGCGAGCGGCCCGCTCCATCTCGAAGCGGCCGAGCTCGAGGTGGTCGCGCGGGTGCTCGAGAGCCGGCGGCTCGCCCCAGCGGCGGATCTCGACGGCGTCGTCCTCGGTCTCGCCGTCAGGGACGTCGGGGTGCGGAGGATTCGGAAGAGCTCCCAGCGCGGCGTCACGGGCGGCCGACGCTGCGGCGAGCTGTTCTTCCGTTTGGCGCAGCTCCTCCTTCACCTGTTTCAGCTCCTCGACTTGCTCGGGTGTCGGCTTGCCCTGCTGCTTCTGCCGCGACCGGAGGTCGTCGACCCTGGGCACGAGCTCACGCCAGCGCTCGTCGGCCGCAAGCCACTCGTCGAACGCCTCGCCCGCCCCCTTGCGCGCGAGCGCGGCGCGATAAGCGTCGGGGTCATTGCGCGCGGCCTTCGCGTCGATCAATTGGCCGCTATTTCTGGGTCAGGAAGGCGACCAGGTCGGCGATCTGCTTGGCGGGCAGGTTGCCGTACGTCGTCGGCATCACGTTCTGGTACCCCGACTGGATGTAGGCGCCCGGCGTCGTGATCGACTGCGCGACGAACTGCGGCAGCGTGCCCTGATTCGCCTGCTTTGCGTACTGCGCCAGCTTGTCGAGGTCCGGTCCGATCGTCCCGTGAGAGCCGGCAGGCCCGTAGGTGTGGCAGCCGGTGCAGCCCTCCGAGGTGAACAGCTTCTTGCCGGCTGCCGGATCGCCTTTCGCGAGCGGGGTCGTCGTCGGCTGCGCCAGCGTCCCGCTGACGCCGTTGGCGGTCGGGAGAACGATCCCCTGCGAGCCGCAGCCCGCGACCAGCAGCGCCGAAGCTCCGGCGAGGACTGCGACGGCGACGCGCATGGGGCGTGAGTCTAATCACGGACCGGCGAGATTCGACTCCAGGTATAGACGGCAATTGCCACGAGCGCTCCGAAGCGGAGGATGTCGAAGCCCGAGTCGTTGACGGCCAGCGACACGGCGAGCGCGACGAGCAGCGCGTCGAGCGTCCGCGAGCGGGGCCGAAGCGGCGCGAGCACGGCGAGGGTGACGAGCGAGACCACCGTGATCTCGAGATGATCGGTCTTGTTGACGATCCCGCGCCAGGAAAGGTGGAGCCTGTGGCCGAGGTCGGAGAAGAGACGGCCGGGGCCGCCGCCGACCGCGTGCGTGACGTGGCTCGAGCCGCCGGTCAGGGCGTCGATTCCGACGAGTGCGAGGCCGACTGCGATCACACCGGCGGCGGCGAGAACGGCACGCGTGACCGTGACGCGGCCGCGAAGGCCCAGCAGAGCGAGCGTTGCAAACCCTGCGGCGTAGACGATCAGGCCGCCGCCATCCGCGCCGAGACGGCTCCAGCCAACAAGGACGAGCGAGGCGAGCGCGACGACGGCGAGCAGCGGCAGCGCGACGAGCGCGCCGAGCGCGAGCGTGGGGCCGAGCAGCAGCGTCTCGACCTGGTTCGTGAGTCCGAAGAAACGCCCGCCGCCCTCGGGATGCGGGCCGAGCGCCGCGAGCGAAACGGTCGCCGGCGAGACGCCGAGGAAGACGGCATAGGTGGCGAGCAGCCCCGCCAGGGTGAGCGCGAGGGCACGCGGAGTACGGGTCGCGAGTGCGAGCGGAGGCGTCAAGGCGAGCGCGATCGCCCCGCTCCACCAGGGCACGCCGTGCTCGATGTGGAGGGCCGAGGCGATCGTCGAGGCCAGCACCATCGTTGGGATCGCGAGCAGGCTCGCCCGGGCAAAGAGCGCGCCGCGAAGCAGCCAGGCGAGCGCCGCGAAGCCGAAAACGAGACCGATCAGGACGCGGGTGCTCTTCTTGCGGGCAAAGTGCGCCGCGTTCAGCCGCGCGTTCATCGTGTCGAGCTGCGCGGGCGCGTTTCCGGCCGGGCGCGAGGTCAGAATCGGCTTCTCGCCCCGCTCGAGCGAGCGAACCGTCGGCGCGACGTCGGCGATCGAGACGAGCCCCGGGACGTGGGTCGAGCTCGACAGGAGCAGGCCGTGGTAGCCGTCCCCGACGACCGCGATCGGATAGCGGTCGAGGTTGTGGTGCTTACCGGGCGGCGGCAGCGCGACGTAGACCGTCACCGGCGCCTGGGGGCCGCCCAGCTTGATCAGGGGCTTTCCGGTCGGCTTACCTCCAAGCAGGGCGTTCTCGAGCTGGCCGCGCGTCAGCGAGGCGAGCGCCGTCGCGCGGCTGACGGTCGAGCCGGAAGCCGGAACCATCGACCCGACTGCGCCGCGCGCAGCGAAGCGCTGCGGAGCGAAGAGTGGGACGACGCGGACGGCCACCCGTGGCGCCGCGGCAGCGCTTGACCCCATCAGCAGGAGTCCCACGGCTACGATTCCGGTGAAACCTTTTGCCCTCAAGAAAGGCCGATTCTCAATGAAGCGCAAGTCATACGGTCGGGACGCCGGGCTCTCCCTACGAATGCTCTTCACGAGCTTCCTGCTCGGCCTGCTCTACGTCATCTTCGCGATCGTCCTGCTGCAGTACCTGAATGTCGGGCTCGTGCCGATGCTCCTGATCGTGATCGGGCTGGCGTTCTTCCAGTACTACACCTCCGACAAGCTGGCCCTGAAGGCGGCCGGGGCCAAGATCGTCGACCGCGACGAGGCGCCCGAGTTGCACGAGCTCGTCGAGCGGCTCTGTGCGATGGCCGACCTTCCCAAGCCAAAGGTGGCCATCGTCGACACGGACGTTCCGAACGCTTTCGCGACCGGGCGCAGCCCGAAGCACGCAGCGGTCGCGGTCACGTCCGGTTTGTGGCGCCGGCTCGACAAGGAGGAGATCGAGGGCGTCCTGGCGCACGAGCTCTCACATGTCGCGAACCGCGACGTCCTCGTGATGACGCTCGCCAGCTTCTTCGCGATGCTCGCCGCGCTGTTGACCCGCTTCGGTCTGTATGCCGGCATGTTCGGTGGCGGCAACCGCAACAACAACAACTCAACGCCCGTCTGGCTGATCATCTTCGTCGCCTCGTTGCTGACCTACGTGATCAGCTTCATCCTGATCCGGACGATCTCGCGCTACCGCGAGTACGCGGCCGACCGCGGCTCGGCCCTGATTACCGGCGCGCCCGAGTACCTGATGAGCGCGCTCCAGAAGATCTCGAGCCAGATGACGATGATCCCCGACCGCGACCTCCGCGAGGTCGCCGGGATGAACGCGTTCTTCATCATCCCCACGAGCGTCAAGCAGCGAACGGCCGAGTTGTTCATGGATCATCCGCCGCTCGAGAAGCGCCTTGCGGCGCTTGAGAAGATCGCGCGCGAGATGGGCCGGCCGGTCGCCTAGCGGCGAATGGGTCTGGCCGACGTCCTTCTCGGGCGCAAGAAGCTCAAGAGCCCGGCGGAGGATCGCCTGTTCGCGCTTTCGACCGCGCGGGTGACGCTCGACGCGGAGCTGGGATTGAAAACCGCCGGCGCGGGCGGAATCGTCTTCAAGCCGCTCTCGGCAGGCGAGTTCGTCCGGGCCGAGAACGACCTCCAGCAGGTGCTCGACGCCGTCGCCGGCGAGTCCGGTTCGCGGCTCGAGCGCAAGTCGGACGATTTCGGCTACGAGTGGATCGTCGTCCGCGACGCCGACCTCGAGGACCAGGTGACGACGGTGCACGCCGTCGCCCAGGGCCTGCAGGAGGCAGGCTTCGGCGAGCAGCTACTGGCGGCGGCGTTCAAGTTCGAGCCCAAGTTCGGGGACGGCAAGATCATCTACTGGATCTACGGCTACAAGCAGGGCGCGTTCTGGCCGTTCGTCCCGACGGGCGAAAAGGAGCGCGATAACGCCGAGGAGCTCGAGCTGAAGGCGAAACTCGAGAACGAGCTCCCGATCGAGCAGGACCTGTCCCGCTGGTTCGGCCTGTTCAACGCGCCGCTCTGACCGACGCCGGCGACGCGGCGCTCCTTAGAGTTTCATGCGCACGCGAGACGCGGGGTTTCCCCCGCTTGCCCCGTTCTCGAGCCTGACGCGGCTCTTCGCACGCGCTGCGCGCGAAACTGCAACAAAAGCGCTATTTCTCGATCTCCTTCTGCTCGGCCGGGGCGCCCGCGCCGACCTCCTTCTTCAGCCGCTCTAGCTCCTGGTCGACCTGCGAGGAGGAGGCCATCTGCGCCAACTCGCGGTCGAGCGGCGTCTGGTCGGAGGTGAAATCCTCGAGCGCGCCCGACGCCGTCAGTTCGTCGATCGCGTCGGCGCGGGACTGCATTTCCTCTGTCTTGTCCCGCGCACGCTGGATCGCCGCACCCGTGTCGGCCATCTGGTCGCCGATTCCCGTCGCGGCCTCGCCGATCCGCACCTGCGCCTCGGCGGCCGAGTACTGGGCCTTGATCACTTCCTTCTCCGAGCGGAAGGCCTCGACCCGAGTCGAAAGCTGCTGCTCGCTCGCGACCAGCTTCTCCTGCTGCGCCTCGAGCTGCTTGATCTGCCCGTCGAGCCCCTGGAGCTGCTGCTGAACGGCGGACTTGCGCTCGAGCGCCTGGCGGGCGAGATCCTCGCGTCCCTGCGACACCGCCTGGCGCGCCTGGGTGTCGAGCTTGACCACGTTCTGCTCGAGCGTCTGGGTCTGCAGCTGCAGACGCTTCTTGGCCGTGACCACGTCGGCGACTCCGCGCTTCACGTTCTGGAGCAGCTCGAGCTGCCGCTCGTACGAGTAGTCGAGCGTCTCGGAAGGCTTCTCCGCCCGGTTGAGCAGCTTGGAGTACTTCGCCTTGATGATCGTCATCGTCCGTTGCATCAGACCGGCCATTTGCCCTCCTCG
>VAXH01000121.1 GCA_005883955.1 Actinomycetota bacterium
AGGGCGGAGGGCAGCACCCCGCCCTTTAATGGGTGGGGGGTTGCGCGCGCGTGAACCTAGGTGTGCTGGGCGTCGTACATGCCGAACTCCTCGCGGAGCACGTTGCAGATCTCCCCGACGGTGCACCGTGCCCGCAGCGCCTCGCGCATCGGCGGCAGCAGGTTCGCCTCGCCCCGGGCGGTCTCGCGGACCAGCTCGAGCGCGGCTGACGCGTCCTCTGCGTTTCGCTCGGCGCGAACCTGCGCGGTCCGCTCGAGCTGCCGCCGCTCCGCTTCCGGATCGAGCCGGTGCAGTTCGATCTGCTCGGAATCGGCTTCGGCGTACTTGTTGACGCCGACGATCACCTTCTCCCCCGCCTCGACCTGTTGGGTGTACGCGAACGCCGCCTGTTCGATCTCCTGCTGGACGAAGCCCTGCTCGACCGCGGCGACGGCGCCGCCGAGCTCGTCGACCCGCTCGATCAGCTCCCGGGCCCGCTGCTCGAGCTCGTTGGTCAGCTCCTCGATGAAGTAGGCGCCGCCCAGCGGATCGGCGGTATCGGTGCCGCCGCCCTCGTGCGCGAGGATCTGCTGCGTCCGCAGCGCGATCCGGACCGAGTTCTCGGTCGGCAGGGCGAGCGCCTCGTCGAAGGCGTTCGTATGGATCGACTGGGCGCCGCCGCAGATCGCAGACAGTGCCTGCACGGTGACGCGGGCGACGTTGTTCTCCGGCTGCTGCGCCGTCAGCGTCGAGCCGCCGGTCTGCGCGTGGAAGCGGAGCGCCTGGGCCTTCGGGTTCTCGGCGCCGAAGCGTTCGCGCATGATCCGGGCCCACAGCCGGCGGGCGGCGCGGAACTTCGCCACCTCCTGGAAGAAGTGGTTGTGCGCGTTGAAGAAGAAAGAGAGCCGCTCGCCGAACTCGTCCGGCGAGAGCCCGGCGTCGACGGCGGCCCGGCAGTAGGCGATCCCGTTCGCGAGCGTGAAGGCGAGCTCCTGAACGGCCGTCGATCCCGCCTCGCGGATGTGATAGCCCGAGATCGAGATCGTGTTCCAGCTCGGCAGCTGCTCCGCGCAGTAGGCGAAGAGATCTGTGGTCAGCCGCATCGACGGGCGCGGCGGGAAGATGTAGTTCCCGCGCGCGATGTACTCCTTGAGGATGTCGTTCTGGACGGTGCCGCGGAGGCGCTCGCCCGGAAGGTGCTGCTGCTCGCCGACGAGCTCGTAGAGGAGCAGGAGCAGCGAGGCCGGCGCGTTGATCGTCATCGAGGTCGAGACCTCCCCGAGCGGGATCCCGTCGAAGAGGAGCTCCATGTCGGCGAGCGAGTCGATCGCCACCCCCGTGCGGCCGACCTCGCCGATGGCGCGCTCGTCGTCGGAGTCGTAGCCGAGCTGCGTCGGCAGATCGAAGGCGACCGAAAGCCCGTGCTGCCCTCGCTCGAGCAGGTACCGGAAGCGCGCGTTCGTCTCCTCGGCCGAGGCGAAGCCCGCGTACTGGCGGATCGTCCACGGTCGGCCGCGGTACATGTCCGCATAGGGCCCGCGCGTGAAGGGGAACTCGCCGGGCAGCTCGAGCTCGAGACCGGCGGCGTCCTTCTCGGTATAGACCGGCTTCACCTCGATCCCCGAGTCGGTTTCCCGGCGTTCAGCGTCGGCGGCCTTTCCGACCGCACGGGCGCTCATTTCAGACGGACGCACGAGCAAAGCTCGCACGTCCTGAGAGCGGCACCGCAAGCGGCGCCTCGGTCGGTGGTCGCCATCGGGAAAGATGGTATGCGGTGGCAATCAAGGTGCGGCGTCTGGCCCGCGCTCGGCCTGGGTGACGAGCCCGAGGGCCTGCTCTACGCGGTCAACCGCGAGTACGCGGACGCCGGGCGCGAGCTCGCCGACGGGGACGAAGTCGCGTTGATCCCGCCCGTCTCGGGAGGTGCGTTTCGCGTCACCGAGGAACCGCTGTCCCTCGAGGCGGTCGTCGACGAGGTCACCGACGAGAGCGCAGGGGCGGTCGCGACGTTCCTCGGCACCGTACGGCGGGAGTCGCGGGGCCGCACCGTGCACTACCTCGAGTACGAGGCTTACCCGGAGATGGCCGAGGACGTGATGGCCCAGATCGCGGCCGACCTCGAGCAGCGCTACGACCTCTGGGCCGTCGCGATCCACCACCGGGTCGGCCGCGTCGAGATCAACGAGGCGAGCGTCGCGATCGCCGTGTCGGCGCCGCACCGCCAGGACGCACTCGCCGCGTGCAAGGACGCGATCGACACCCTCAAGCGGACGGTGCCGCTCTGGAAGAAGGAGGTCTACGAAGGCGGCGAGGAGTGGCTCGGCCGCGGTTCCTAGGACCGCCTAGAGGACGCCGCGAACTTCCGCTCGAGCGGGTTCATACGGCGCGGCGGCTTTTCATTCGATCCGTTTCGCGATGACCACGGTGCCTCCTCAGGACAGTTACACCGAAACGCTTCCGGTCTCGCTGACGTTCGTTGTTGTGCGATTCGGAGTCGGCGCTCTGACGATCCCGATCGTGTGGTACTGGCTCGGCGCGGTGGCAGGCACGGCGACGGCCGTGGCCTTGGTAGGGGTCATGGTGTTGTTTGGCCCGCGCGCGCTCGTTCTCGACACGCAAGGCTTTCGCTTGGTCTCGTTGTTTCCGCGCAAGAAGGTGCTCTGGAGCATGGTCGACTCCTTCAGTACCGGTTCGGCACCGCGCGCCAATAGGTTCGTGCTTTACACCAAGGCCGGGCGCAGGCCGCGCTGGTGGTACCCGGCCGGTTGGCCGGCCCAGGGCGGGATCCCGCCGGCATTTGCCCCCAGACCCGGGGACCGAGCGTTAAGTGCCGGCGATCTCGCTGACTTGCTGAACGATCGCCTGGTGAGAGCCCGACAATCGCCTACGGGAGGTCTCAACTCCCGGAGGTGAACCCAGGGCTACCCGCCCGGAGCCGACACTCGTAGGAAAAGAGCGGAGGAGTGGGCCGCAGCCCACTCCTCCGTCGCTCTCCCCTTCCAGTTTCGGTCAGCGCATCACCCGACCTTCTGGTACTGGGAAGCCCACTGGAAGGTGTCGGCGTCGTTGAACGCCTTGCCTTCGGCCTCGGAGCTCGCCCACTGGTTCGCCGAGCTCGGGCCGGCGTAGATGTTCCCGCCGGCGACCGAGTGCGGCGCGTTGCTGTTGACCGCGTTCTGCAGGCTCACACCCGCGGCGAACGCCCCCTGCTCGGTGTCGGCCTTCTGGATCCCGATTTGTGCTCCACCGGGACCGCCACAGCCGAAGAAGCAGGATGAGCTGCCGCCGACCGTCTGGTCCTGCTTTTGCTTCTGGGTCGTGTCGGCATCGTTCGACGCCTTCGCCTCGGCCTCCGAGTTGGCCCACTGATTCGCCGAGCTCGGACCCGAGGTGATGTTCCCACCGGCGACGTTGACGGGCACGTTCGCGTTCACGGCGTTCTGCTTGCTGATCGCCGCTGCGCCCGCCCATTGCTGGGTGTCGGCCGACTGGACGCCGATCTGAGCTCCACCGGCTCCACCACAACCGAAGTAGCAGGACGAGCTGCCCCCGACGTTCTGGGTCTGGTCCTGCTTCTGGGTCGTGTCGGCGTCGTTGGACGACTTCGCCTCGGCCTGCGAGTTCGCCAGCTGATTGGCGGAGCTCGGACCCGAGGTGATGTTCCCACCGGCGATGTTCACAGGCACGTTCGCGTTCACGGCGTTCTGTTTGCTCACGGCCAGGGAACCTGCCGACTGGGACGTATCGGCCAGCTGCGCGCCGACCTGGAAGCCGCCTGCGCCTCCACACCCGACCTTGCAGGACGAGCTGCCCCCGACGTTCTGGGTCTGATCCTGCTTCTGGGTCGTGTCGGCCTCGTTGGACGACTTCGCCTCGGCCTGCGAGTTCGCCAGCTGATTGGCGGAGCTCGGACCCGAGGTGATGTTCCCACCGGCGACGTTGACGGGCACGTTCGCGTTCACGGCGTTCTGCTTGCTGATCGCCGCTGACTTCGCGTCCTGCTCGGTGTTGGCTGCCTGGATGCCGAGCTGCGCTGCACCGGCACCGCCACAACCGACCTGGCAGGAAGAGCCGTCGACGTTCTGGGTCTGCGTCTGCTTCTGGGTCGTGTCAGCGTCGTTGGACGCCTTCGCCTCGGCCTGCGAGTTCGCCAGCTGATTGGCGGAGCTCGGATCGGAGGTGATGTTGCCGCCGGCCACGTTCACCGGCACGTTCGCGTTGACCGCGTTCTGGTCGCTCACGGCCTTGGCATCTGCGTTCTGGTTCGTGTCGGAAAGCTGCGCCCCGATCTGGGCCGCACCCGCACCGCCGCAGCCGGCTGAGCAAGAGCCGCCGCCGACGGTCTGATCCTGGTTCTGCTTCTGTGAGGTATCAGCGTCGTTCGACGCCTTCGCCTCGGCTTCCGAGTTCGCCAGTTGGTTGGCCGAGCTCGGACCGGCGGTCACATTCCCACCGGCGATGTTGGCGGGCGTGTTTGCGTTCGTGGCGTCCTGCTTGCTGATCGCCGCCGCACCCGCCTGCTGATTGGTGGCGGCCTGCTGGACTCCGGCCTGCAATGCGCCGGCTCCACCGCCTCCTGTGTCCGCCGCCGCGGGTGCAACCGCCCAGGCGAGGGCGATCACGACCACGGCTACGGCAAGTAGCTTGGATTTCATCTGATTTCTCCCGTGTTGTTGGGTCAGTGCGACGCGCGCTGCTTGTCCAGCGCGTCAAAAACCGGCTGAAGCAGGCTCAGCCGGGCCGCCACGGAAGAACTGCGCCTCGCCTCGGCATCCGAAGGCCCGACCAGGGGACCCTCCGAAGCAGACGGTGGATGCCGAAAATGACGAGCGCAGCGACAGGGACAAAAAATATGAGCAACGCTCCTTGGCCTCCGCCGCCGCCTGTGGACGACGCCCCGGAGCTAGGAGGAGCGGGGGCGTTGGGGGACAACGGCGGGAAAGGAAGGGGACCGTTGGGAGCGGCGCGTCGCTGCGAGCGGCCTCCCGACGCGGACCCCTTCGCGGTCGAGCGAGCGGTCGACGACGCCACGCTGTGCGCAGAGCTAGAGCTCGTCTCCTCAGTCGCACTTCCGCTCGTACTGAGCTCGACCCGAAGGAACGCGCTGCGGCTGACGATCGACCGCGACGAAAGATCGACGTTTTTCGTCCTCTGCGTCGACTGCTCGAGATCGCGTTGGGCAACCTGCCCGGCGAGCGGCGTCGGGACGACGACGCTGACGGGCGCCGCCGGCTCGCCCGGTTGTGGTGCAGCCGCAAGGACTTCGACGGGATCAGCGCCGACCGCGGTTACCGGATCGCTCGGCGAGACCGACAAAGGAGCGGCGGCTTCAGCAGCGGGGGCCGGCGCTTGACCGTCGGCGGTCGATGCGGGAGACGCCACGGAAAGCTGGACACCGACTTGCGAGCCGACCGCGTTCACCTCGGCCATGGCGGCGTCGACTTCTGCATTCGCGTAAGCCGTAATTCCGGTCACAAGATCCGTCTGTTGCGGCCCCGCAGCCCGCGCCGAGCCGAGCCGTGCCCCTGCAACGAGAACGATTGCTGCTCCTAAAGCGACGAAGAAGAGCGCTGCTCTGGCGCCACCGCTCATCTGCGCAATAACGGCGGCCAGGTCAGCGCCGCCCAGCCGAGCAGACCCACGACGAGCGCCGTCAGGGTCAGCAGACCGAGACTCATCCCGCCGCTGTTGTCTGCGCCGAGCTCCGGAGGAGCGGCGGCACCCGTCCGGCCGAGCCAGCTTGCGACCCGGTGGCCAACGGTGCCGAGCGCGGCGGAGCCCGAGTCGTCTGCGCCGGTTCGATCGGCGACGCCGGGCACCGACCGGACGGAAGGCGCGGCGGCTCCAGCCGAGACGCTGTTCGCCTTCTCAGCGGCGCCGGTGCTGGACCCGAAGACGCCGCTGCGGCCAACGGCGCCTCCGGGTCGGGGGGGACTGATCGACGTGCTGTGCGAGGTCGCCTGCTGTTCCGGCACCGGAGCCTCCGCATTCGAGCCTGCCGTAAAGGCGAGGATCGAAATGGCCCGCAACGATTGCGGTCTCGGCGGCTGTTGAACCACGTCGGCTCCCTGCTGCGGCTGCTGGCCCGCGCTCGCCGATTGCGCCGGCTGGGCTCCCGTCGACGGCGTAGGCGCTGCGCCGGGCGAGGAGCCCTGGGGGTCGGTCGTCGCCGTCCCGACCGCAGCAGCAGGCGCCGGATTCTGGCTGGTCGAACTCTGGTTAGCGCCGACGGCGATGAGCGAGACCACGTTCGTCTGCGAGACCATGTCGTCGCCGGGGCTATTGATTCGAATGATGATCACGACGTTCGACTGCTGCGGCTGCGCCGCGGCAGCTGCGGCAGTAGCGGCCTGGTCGGTCGTGGCTTGCTGTGGCCCCGCTTCGCCGCCCACCCCGTCAGCCGAGGACGAACCGGAATCGGCGGCCTGAACTGTCGAAGCAGCGTTCGCGGCTGCGCCCGCAACAGAGACCTCGTTCTGCTCGGTGGCGCTTTCTGCGCCGGAGCTATCGGTTCGAGTCGCCGCGATGCTGTTCGACTGCTGGGGTTGAGCTGCTGCAGCGTCCGCAGTCGCGGCCTGCGCAGTCGCCGCGTCTTGGGCCGGTGGCTGTGGAAGCTCGACGGGCGCCTGAGGAGCGTCGTTCCCGGCCGCCGATGGGGGTAGGGCTGTCGAGCCCGGAGGGATTTCGGCAGTCGGGACGCCGACCGCTCCCGCGGCGCCCGGAGAGGGGATCCCGATGTCGGCGCCAGCTCGTTGCGCCGTTGCGAAAAAGCCTGCAAAAAGCAAGAAAATTGCGACCGTCGCCACAACGACTTTCCGCTCGCCAACGCCGCCGTGAGGGCGCTGAGTCGCTGATGTCGCTCGGGTGGTGGCCATGTCGAGGGCGAAAGAGACGCTACCACTTTCACTCTGAATTGCAAGTCTATTTTCTTCATATTTGTTGAATTTATTTTGATAACTGTGGTAATCATTTTTTTAGACGATTAGCACTGTGATTCCGTAGCCGAAAATCAATTGGACGTAGTCGCCCGCGATTGGACGAAGCCGAACGGGCCGCTAGCCACGAGGCTCTTGGCGGCGGAACCAAGTGCAAACCAGCGTTTCAGGTGCAGTGATCGGTCCCTGGGCGCCGACGATAAGTGACGATAAGCAAGTCCTTATCCGGGAGGAATCCGGTGATCGATCACGACGGGCGTGGCAGCGTACGACAGGGCGAAGAAAGCCTTCGAAGCTTGCAAATGAGGCCATGAAGTGCGGTATGTTTCGACTTGAGAGTCCGTCAGGGGGAGTAGTGCCGCGATCGGCTCGACAGGAGTTCAAGCCCGCCCAACACCGCGCGCTTGCTGTCCTGCAAAATGGGCACCAGACAGAGCTGACCCGGGGGGCGTATCAGGAGATCTGCGGCGTGAGCCGCTCGCAGGCGGCCTACGACCTCGCTGAGCTCGTCGGGGCCGGGGCCCTCGAGCGAGTCGGCGGCGGGCGTTCCACCCGTTATGTGCTCGTCCGGGAGCCGAATTCTTCTCGCCGCCATTGGACGAGTGAGCGCATCCGTGCAGAGCTAGTGCACTTCTGCGCAGGGCGGCCGGTGTGGCCCTCGGCACGCGAGTTCAAGGCCGCAGGACACACCGATCTGTACGTCGCCGCAAGCCGTTACGGAGGCGTCGCGTTTTGGGCGGCCGAGCTCGGCTTGCCCCGAGCTGCCCGCCGCTGGGAAACACCATCGTTTCCACGACTTCGGCTCTCGGTGTC